>NZ_JASJFB010000754.1:0-2938 GCF_030065455.1 Microcystis sp. M53602_WE12
AAGACCTCTTGCATAAATCCGAAAACAAACGATAGAAACAATAATGGGAGGGACTTTCAGTTAATTATTTATTAGTAGTTGATAATCTTCAAAAATGTTGCTGTACAAGGATCGACTTAAGACTTTTGCAAGAGGTCTATACTAAATCCTTTGAGTATAGGCTACATATCAGGACAGGCAAAAGGCAAGAGGCAAAAGGCAAAAGGCAAAAGAGAGAATAGATAATCAGTTTTTAATAACTGGATTTAGTATCAGAGCAATTTAGGATAAGATAACCAATAAACCCATTCTAGAGGACTTAATCATGATTAGAGCCTATGCTGCCCGAGAAAAAGGGGGAAAACTAGAGCCTTTTGACTACGATCCGGGTATATTAGGGGATGAAGATGTGGAAATCGCGGTGGAATATTGCGGCATCTGCCACAGTGACCTAAGTATGCTCGATAACGATTGGGGACTGACCACCTATCCCTTTGTCCCCGGTCATGAAGTGGTCGGTACGATCGCCGCTCTCGGTGCTAAAGTCAAAGAATTAAAGATAGGGCAAAGAGTCGGTCTTGGTTGGTTTTCCCGTTCCTGTTCGACCTGTGAAACTTGTATGTCAGGGGATCAAAACCTTTGTGCTACTGCCGAAGGAACTATCGTCGGTCGCCATGGCGGTTTTGCTGAAAAAGTCCGGGCCCATCATAGTTGGTTAGTTCCCCTGGGGAACCAGTTAGATGCGGCCAAAGCTGGCCCGCTTTTTTGTGGTGGTATAACCGTCTTTAATCCCATTGTCCAATTTGATATTAAACCCACGGCGCGAGTTGGTGTCATTGGTATTGGTGGATTGGGCCATATAGCCTTAAAATTCCTCAAAGCTTGGGGCTGCGAAGTAACCGCTTTTTCCAGTAGTCCCGACAAAGAAACAGAAGCAAAAGAATTAGGCGCGACTCATTTTATCAATTCCAGAGACCCCGAAGCTTTGCAATCGGTACAAAATTACTTTGATTTCATCATCTCTACCGTTAACGTTAATCTCGATTGGGGTCTTTATATCGCCTGTTTACGTCCCAAAGGTCGTCTGCATATTGTTGGGGCTGTTCTTGAACCCATGAATACCTATGCTTTTCCCTTGATTATGGGTCAAAAATCGATTTCTGGCAGTCCTTTGGGTAGTCCCAGTACCATCAATAAAATGATCGAATTTGCCTCTCGCCATGGCATTGAACCGGTGACAGAAACCTATCCTATCTCCCAGGTGAATGAAGCCATGGAAAAATTGCGAACCGGACAACCTAAATATCGCCTCGTCTTGCAAATAAAATAAAACCATCTCTATCCCGGACGTAACCCCAATGACTCAACCCCTCACTCCTCCAGTTATCGATTGGCAAGAACCACCCATTCCCCCGGAAGACTTGATTTTTGATGATGGAGAACCTTTGGAAACGCACCGTCACCGCAAGGCCATGAATGTCTTAATCGATTCTATCGAACAAGCCTATCAGGATCGAGAAGACTTTTTTGTTGGCGGTAATATGTTTATTTACTTTAGCCGTGAGCGGGTTTTTAATAAAGATTTTCGTGGCCCCGATTTTTTCGTTGTCCTCGATATCGATGGTAGTTATAAACGACAAGGATGGGTGGTTTGGGACGAAAACGGACGTTATACCGATGTGATCGTGGAATTAATGTCAGAAAGCACCGCAAAAATCGATTTAACTACCAAAAAAGACCTGTATGAGCGGACTTTTCGCTGTTCCCAATACTTCGTTTATAATCCCTTTGATGCCACTTCCCTGCAAGGTTGGACTTTAGACCCAAATCAATGCTATCAAGAAATTATTCCCGACCACCGCGGTTGGTTATGGTGTCAACGTTTGGGATTATGGTTAGGAGTCTGGATGGGCAGCATCCAGCGAGAAGAAGCCCCTTGGCTACGTTTTTATGACCTAGACGGCAATTTAATTCTCCTACCCGCGGAATTAGCCGAAATCGAACGTCAGAATGCTGAAATCGAACGTCAACGCGCCCAGGCAGCCTATCAACAGGCTGAAAGCGAACGTCAACGTGCGGAACGTTTAGCGGCGCAATTACGGCAATTAGGCATAAATCCCGATGAAACCCCGTAATCGGCCCAGGACTGACCCCTATCTCTAAAAACCGAAAGCCCACACCTTCCGATCTCGGTTTGTGTGGGCTGATTGTTCACTTAATTCTAAGATTGAAAGCTGATACTTTGGCGAAATCTCAGACCCTAACTGAGAGTAACACCAGAGCGATCGTAAGTTTGTGAAGAAAAGTCGGCCGAGAAGCGACGTTGAACGGTTTCCCCGTAGCCATTGTCATTGTCAATACCGATTTCAGAAGCACTTCTCCCTAACATCGATTGTTGACGATTTTTAACGGCGTGGTGGTGACGCATCATTAAGGCACGAGCTTGTTGTTCTGTGGACATAATCATTTCCTCCGATCTGCAAATAGTGTTTCGAACTTTTTTAATCACCTACTAAATATATATAACATACAATTCTGTATCTATTTTTACAAAATGCCCTAATCCCAGAAAAATTAACAAAACTTTACAATAGGGTTTGCTGAAAAAGTTTGTTGGTGGGGTTAGGAGTCGGTCGTCAGGAGTCGGTCGTCAGGAGTCGGTCGTCAGGAGTCGGTCGTCAGGAGTCGGTCGTCAGGAGTCAGGAGATTATTTTTATAGTCATTTCAGATAAGTCTGATACACTCTAGACCAGTTAAACCCTTATGAACTCTGGCATTGATATTCTCAATCTTAATTGAAATGACTATATTTATTCTTCCCACACCCTACACCCCACACCCTACACCCCACACCCTACACCCATTGGTGAGAAGTTAAGCTTGTGTGTAATTTGTCAAGGGGTTATTGAAAAAAAATTGGGGACTACTTCGTTGCCGGTCAGGAAAAGGTGCTACAATC
>NZ_JASJFB010000792.1:0-1409 GCF_030065455.1 Microcystis sp. M53602_WE12
CCCCACTCCCGCCTACTTTTCAAGCTTTTTGTCCTGTACTTAGATGGTAAATATGACTGATCTTTTTTGGGAGTCTGTGTCTGTATTTTATGCTACATAAGCTTTTCAGCTTGCTTGTCCCCCTGTCAGGTGAGTCAGGGAAAACGCACTCTAAGCAACGACCGAAAAAAGAGAGGAATCTGGACTTACGCTCTCAATGTCAGTCCCCCGCCTTGGCAATTCCTCAAATGGTAGAAGAATTAACTCAATACTTAACACCCACTTTATTTGCTTCCTTAAAATATCTCCAGGGAAATCATGAGAAATTAATGAGAAATAGGCTTTTAAATCTACCAGTAATGGTCGCTTTAGTATTTGCCAGGTTCCAACTATCATTAACAACAGTAGATATCTGGCTCGTCCCAGTTCATTTTCTAACACTTTCTGGTATAGTTCACTTATCATTTTCGTTATCTAGGTCATATCTAGTAAATATGACTTATTTTTTTTTGGAGTCTGTGTCTGTATTCTATGCTACATAAGCTTTTCAGCTTGCTTGTCCCCCTGTCAGGTGGGAAGCACCAGAACGAATAAGCTTGGATGAATTTAGTAACTTAAAAGGACATAAAGATTTCATAACAACGGTCGTAGATCTGGACAAGAAAATTTTACTAGATGTGATTAAAGGACATAAGCAAGAAGAATTAATGGAAGCCTTAAAAGCACAGCCAGAGGCAGTTCGGGAGAAGGTGAAAGAAGTGAGCGTCGATATGTGGTCAGGATTTACAGCAGTGATCAAGGAATTATTTCCCAATGCTAAAATCATCTATGACCGTTTTCATGTAATGGCTATCATCAATGACGAGCTTAATAAATTGAGAAAGTTAATGGGGGTGCATGAAAAGGGATTACCTCATTTATTATGGAAGAATAAAGAGGACTTAAAGGACGAGCAAAAACAACAACTAGAAGTTATCCTGAAAGAACATCCCTGCTTGGGAATAGCCTGGGAAATGAAAGAAGAAATTAGACAAATTTATCAAAGTAGTAGAACGTTCAGAGGTGCTGAGAGAAAATTGGAAAAATGGATAAGAATAGGCGGGATATTATATCAAAGTAGTGCCAGCATGATCCAGAAGCATTTGCCTGGTATTTGTAATTACTTTGAAAATCAGACAACCAACGGATTAATTGAGGGAATGAATACCAAAATAAAGCTTATTAAAAGAATGGGTTATGGATTTACCAATTTTGAACATCTTCGACTTAAGCTGTTTGCTTGCTTTAATTCCCACATTCCGCACCCTAAGTGTCACAACGTCTCAAAAGAGGAAGATGCCTGAGTCAAAATACTTATCTAGAGGAGTGAGTTGGCGGCAAGCTGCCGGCAACTAAGCCGAAAATTCCAGGGTTCCCCCAGTCATTCGCAA
>NZ_JASJFB010000079.1:0-5763 GCF_030065455.1 Microcystis sp. M53602_WE12
AGTAGCTAAACTTAATCTTAAAGTGTCAAGACAACGTAAAGACAAAGCAATTAAAGACGCTTTGGCGTTAGTCCAGTCTAATGATCTGGTAGTTTATGAAGCTTTAAAGGTAAGAAACTTAGTAAAAAATCGTCAGCTTGCCAAGTCGATTTCTGATGCTTCTTGGTATCAATTCACTGAATGGTTGAATTATTTTGCCAAGATTTATCGGATTGTTTGTATTGCTGTTACTCCCCATTTCACGACTCAAGATTGTTCAGTTTGTGGGACGAGAGTTCAGAAATCATTAAGCAATAGAACTCATCAATGCCCTAATTGTAAAACAATCTTAGATAGGGATCATAATGCAGCAATCAACATTCTTAAAAAAGGGTTGCAATATTTGGGAAATTATCTCAACGGTACTGTTGGGCAAACAGAAACCGACCCAAACGCATAATAGAGAGTCCGGCCTCTGGGTTTTCAGTGGAGACATTGAGAATCTAAGCTGTCTCGTTGAACAAGGAATTTCCGATAGTGATAGGTCAAGAATCCCCCGTCACAGCGTAGCTTGACGGTGGGAGTATGTCAATTTCTGGCTTTGCGGATAGCACTCCCTAGCATTAAACCCCCAAGGGTAATATAAGCAAGAACGCTGCTGGATTCTGGAGTCGTTCTTTTAGATGCAACACGAATCTGAACAAGAACATCATCGTCATCATCATCTACAGTGAAAGATGCAGCGTCATCAAGATGAGCTAAGAAGATATTAGCATCTAGTAACTCAAATGTATTTCCTCCGAAACCAAGGCTATTATCTAGATCTGAAAAAACTATTTGTGAAGCCATATCTGTGCTTCCAATTGTAGCGAAAAAACTTTGACCATTCCAGTTAGTTAGAACTGCCAGTGGAATTGGTTGATCTGGATTAAAAGACCCCAAAAAAACCTCACTGTTTGTTGATGGATTATTCGGCAATCCTGAAAGAACTGGAACAAAGTTTTCTGAAGTAGTCCCAAGACCAAACTCAGAATTGGCACCAGCACCACCTCCTAAGGATTTAACGTAAATATCAACCTGATCAGGAAATTTAAACTCTGCTGCACTGCTTGGATTAGTAATACCGCCAACGAATAAAGCAATAGCAAAAGTAAATAAGGGATATTTGGGGTTGCAGGGATTGAACATTTTTGTTGCTCCTCAAAAATTAATTCTTTTTTTGTTGTTCGTTATCTTTTGTTCCTTGAGAACAAGGTTCATGCTTTTAGTTTGACCAGTGAGCAAAAATTCCCCAGTCGTCTGGAACAGGCGAACCAAAAGATTCGCCCGCTGAAAATCCTTGATTACGTCAACTCCTTCTAGAAGAGAACCGAAATAAAAGACATCGGCACCAGTGCCGCCAGTGAGGATATCATTGCCATAGCCGCCATAGACAAAGTCATTCCCAGCGCCTCCTAATAGAACATCCTTGTCGGCTCCGCCAAAGAGATAATCAGTGTCGTTTCCGCCTGATAAAGTGTCAGCACCCGCTTCGCCAATGAGCAAGTCACTACCGTTTCCGCCGAAGACATTGTCATTTCCAGCGCGGCCGAAGATGATATCTGCACCATCTCCACCATCAATGTAGTCGTTGCCTATTCCACCGTCGATGTAGTCGTTGCCCCCTTGGCCGTAAATGCTATCATTCCCTTCATTCCCGTACATGGTGTCATTACCGAAACTGCCGAACAAGAAGTCATTGTAAATTGTACCGTTGTAAACTGGCATTAGCTGTCAACTCCTGTGAATTAATTAAGTTGATGATTCAAGTCAAACATTCAGAGCAAATAACATTCAATAGATACTGAATAACAAATTGGTATCAGCCAACAACTCTAAATAACTTTAAATAGCTCTAAATAACCGTACATAACTTTTAATAACCATTAATAACATTGCTTTCTCTTTCTCATAAAAATATTGACAAATCCGAGGAAATGATGTAATCTTTAAATATCTCTATTAATTTTTGATTATTTTTGAACTAAAAATGGTTGGCATTCCTGACACGATAGGAACTAAAGATAAAGACCTATTGCAAAAAGCATTTCTAAACCAGATATTGCAAAATACTGGTTTGATAAAAAATCAAGATCATAGTTGTTTATTTCAACTTCTATATCATCCCAAAAATCAAGATAAAAAAAGAAGTGAAATTGTCGAAATAATGAAAGATAAGCATAATCTTCATTATACGGAAGCAACTATTAATGAATATGCGAAAAGAATTAGGAGAATAATGGTAGATGTGTTTAAACAAGCGATGATAGACGATGGATTAGAATTAAGTGTCAATTTAATTACTACTAAATATGAGAAGAAAGGAAAACCTCAGAATTCAATTGAACCTCATCAAGTGACTTATCAATGGTTATGGGAGAAAAAATTTCCTCGGATGGGTTGGGAATTAGCAAAAGAAGTTGCTGCACCTGCTTGTAATAAGTTAACGATGCTGGATATTAATGAAAATTTTGAGGTAGAAAAATCCCCTAATGGAGGAGCCTCAAACGGGAGTTCAAAAAGGGGTCTAGTTATGAATGGTACTGTAATTAAGCCAGAGCCAGATAAGGGTAATTATATTTATCTTAACAAGCCCCATTATTTATGGGTTAATTTACCTGACAATGGTCAATATTTATTATTAATTAATGAGACGGTAGAAGGAAATTTTTATCTCTTTAGTCCTTCAAGAGCATTTGCCTATGTTCCTTATACTAAGCTGTCAGAAGGACTTCGTTTACCCCCGTCTGAAGGACTAGCTCGATTTTTCCAATATGATGCAGTAGGAGATGAATATTTTCTGGCAATTGTCACAGAGCAACCCATTGATTTATCTTGGGTTAATGGGGAATCTGACCCTACAGATATTATTTTAAGTCAAGAGCGTCTTGAGGAGATATTTATTAAATTGGGTCAACAGGGTAATAGTGAAGTGTTTTATAAGCGGTTTAAGGTGGTGGAACAAACAATTAATTACTCTGAGCAATCGGCAACAATAATCAACAACAAAAACTTAGTTTATTAAAGGAGAGGATCAAAAAATATTAGAAACTATCAAAAAATTACAGCAATAAACTCAATGTAAACCTACAATACTTGATCAAAAGGCCATCAATCATGTCTCTACCTCTTTCCTCTATTTTAGTGACCCTATCTCTCGGTTTGGGCTTTGTTTCTCTCCCTCTACCCATTCAATATTTGCCTGTAAATGCCATCGCTCAAGTCAATTCCCCCTCAACGGCTCAGGACTTTTTGGATCAGGGAGTAAAACAACTACAACAAGGTGATTTAGAGGCTGCCATTAATAATTTTAATGAAGCAATTAGACTTAATCCTAACTATGCTCAAGCTTATGGCAACAGGGGCATCGCCTATAGTCGTTTACAGCAATATGAGAAAGCCCTTGCTGATTATAACCAATATATTCGCTTTAATCCCAACTCAGCAGAAGCTTACTATAACCGAGCAACTCTCTACGATAAGTTAGGAGATTATCAAAAAGCGATCGCAGATTATGACCGAGCTATCCGCCTTAATCCTAATTTCAGTCAAGCGATTAGTAACCGAGAAATTGCCTACAATAATCAATTCCCGCAACAACAGCCACCCAATAGCAACCCCGCAAAAGTTCCAGTTCCACCCAATAGCAAACCCGCAAAAGTTCCACCCAATAAAAAACCTGCAAGGGTTTCAAGATCAAGAGTATTCTTTCCTGAGAATGGTCAGGGAGTGTACAACTTTGATCGGAAATCTGCGAGTAGTATCCTCAAAATTATACCGCCATCTGGTGCGGAAAATATGGTGATAAAGTTAGAGGATAAAATTAGCCGTAAACGGATCTGTTGGTTCTTGATATTAAAGGGGCATTCCTACGAAACACCCATTCCACCGGGGCAATATATAATAAAGTTGGCTACGGGTAAAAAATGGTATGGAGATAGACATCTGTTTGGTGCTAACGCATCCTACAGCAAAATTGACAAGGTGATCACTATTCCTGAGAATACACACTACACGATAGCTCTTACTCCAAGCCTATTGGGTACTCTCAAAGAAAAAAAGATCGGAGTGAATCAATGGTAGTAATAAGTAGCGGATGCTTATAACCTGTGGGGGCTTGTCTATGTAATGTCAGGAGATTATCAAATAAGGAATCCCTGACTTACAAAGATCAGTAACTTTATTTCAGCAACAGGGAGATAAAACACAAGCTCAAAAAATATTACAAGTTCTTAATAAAATGTCGTAATAACCTTGGTTTATTCAAGGAGAATGGTAACATAAATTAAGCAATCATTAACCCGATATTATAACTAGACCGCATCCTGTCAGCGATCGCCCTTGCCCATTGTCAACAGTAATTGCCCATAAAATAGGAAAAAAAATGCAAATTTCCATTCAACTAGACGATGAACACGCTCAAAAACTAGCCTATATTCAACAAACCACCCAAGAAAATACTTTAGAAACCATTCAACAAGCCATTGAACTACGCTATCAACAACTCCAAGAAAAAACACACGATCCCCTAGCTAAATTAAAACAAAGTTCCTTTATCGGTAGCTTTGAAGCAGAGGCTGACTTTGCCGAAAACTCAGAAAACATTTTGCATTCACTCCTATCCGAAAAAAATGATCATTGCTGATACAGGATTCTTTCTCGCTCTTGGCAATCGAAAAGACAAAGATCACTCGTTAGCCATTCAAACTATTTATAGTCAAAATGAAGCCTTAATTACCACCTATCCTGTTATCACCGAAACCTGTTATTTACTCTTAGCCAGAATAGGTAATCAGGCGCAAATCAACTTTTTGCAGGGATTGGTTAACGATAACTTTGAAATATTTCATTTACAAAATCATCATATTGAACGAATGATTGAATTAATGGATCGTTACGCTAACTTACCGATGGATATGGCAGACGCTTCTTTGATTGTATTAGCAGAGCATCTAGGACATGGAAGAATATTAACTGTTGATCGTCGAGATTTCAGTATCTATCGTTGGAACAATACGGAGGTTTTTAACAACTTATTGTAGGAGATATTTATTCAGGGTAATCAGGGTAATAGTGAGGTGTTTTATAAGCGGTTTAAGGTGGTAGAAAAACCCATTAATCACTCTGATCAATCAGCAACAATAATCAGCAACAAAAACTTAGTTTATCAAGGAGAATAGTAACATGAATCAAGCCATAATTAACCAGATAAAACAGTATAACCAGACCATAATAAACCTATATCAGCTAGGGCAATATGAGCAAGCGATTATCTTCGCTCAACAAACCTGTGATTTAGCCAAAAGTTACTCACTAACTAATGAGCCTATTTATGCTGATTCTCTGAATAACTTAGCCCTATTATATAAGTCAATAGGGAAGTATGAGCAAGCTTTATCTCTTTATCAACAAGTTCTCGAAATTGATGGTAAAAGTTTAGGTATTGACCACCCTAACTATGCTGTTTCTCTGAACAATTTAGCATTATTATATGAGTCAATGGGACAGTATGAGCAAGCTTTACCTCTCTCTCAACAAGCTCTGGAAATTCGTGGTAAAAGTTTAGGTATTGACCACCCTAACTATGCTGTTTATCTGAACAATTTAGCATTATTATATGAGTCAATGGGACAGTATGAGCAAGCTTTACCTCTCTTTCAACAAGCTCTGGAAATTCGTGGTAAAAGTTTAGGTACTGACCACCCTGACTATGCTACTTCTCTGAATAACTTAGCCCTATTATAT
>NZ_JASJFB010000433.1:0-3667 GCF_030065455.1 Microcystis sp. M53602_WE12
GGTGTTGCCGGCGCTCTTTATACCGTGCAAACGGGAATTATCACCCCTAACTCTATGGATGTGGCTTTTTCCATTGAAATGGTGATTTGGGTGGCTGTGGGGGGACGTGCTACCCTTGTGGGGGCAGTTGTCGGTACTTTATTAGTACGCCTAGCCCAAACTTTTTTAAGCGAACAATTTCCGGAAGTCTGGGTATTTTTCCAAGGGGCCCTATTCCTAATTGTGGTGACAGTGCTTCCCGATGGTCTTCTCGGTGGGATTAAACGTTTGCTGACTCATTTTGGTTTCCGCAAAACTTTAATTACCTATCCTAGTATTGAGGAAGCTCCGGAAGTGCAACTGGAAAGAGAAGAATTAGAGCATAAGTGACCTTAGCTATCAGTTATCAGTTATCAGTTATCAGTTATCAGATGTGAGTTTTCAGTTCACTGATTACTGCTGACTGTTCACTGAAAATACTTCCCAATTCCCTCTTAGAAATTATGACTGGAAAAATCTTAGAAATCGAGAATCTTACCGTTAGTTTTGGGGGTTTTAAAGCTCTCAATAATCTTAATTTCAGTATGGATACGGGAGAATTACGGGTGATTATCGGTCCCAATGGTGCGGGAAAAACCACTTTTTTAGATGTGATTACGGGGAAAGTGCAACCCACCATCGGACGGGTATTATTTAAAGGTCGAGATCTCCGCAAAATTCCCGAATATGCGATCGCTCGTTTAGGTATTGGTCGCAAATTCCAAACTCCCAGGGTATATTTAAATCTAACTGTCCGAGAAAATCTCGATTTAGTTAGCAACCGTAATAAAAATGTTTTCTCGACTCTTTTCGGTCGTCCTCCCCTAGAAGATAGCAGACAAGTTATTGGTTTATTGGAAATTATCGGGTTAACTGCTAAAGCTGATTTATCCGCTTCTTTACTTTCCCACGGGGAAAAACAACGCTTAGAAATAGGACAATTAGTAGCCCAGTCACCAGATTTACTGCTAGTAGATGAACCCGTGGCAGGATTAACCGATGAAGAAACGGAAAACGTGGGTAATTTGTTATTAAATTTAGCGGAAAGTCATTCGATTATTGTCATTGAACATGATATGGAATTTGTCCGTCAAATTGCCCGCAAAGTCACGGTTTTACACCAAGGAACTGTTCTCTGTGAGGGGAATATGGAGCAAATTCAAAATGATCCGAAAGTTATTGAAGTTTATCTAGGTTCCTCGGAAGAATAAAAAGTCAAAGGATTAAAATTAGTTAAAAAGGGTTGACAATGTTACACATATCTGAACTCAATGTTTACTACGGAGAAAGTCATATTTTAAGAGATGTTGACCTTAACATTAATGCGGGAGAAATGGTCTGTTTAATCGGACGTAATGGCGTGGGTAAAACTACCCTATTAAAAACCTTGATGGGTATCTTAAAACCGCGAGCGGGAACAATTAATTATGAGCAAGAAAACCTGATTAATAAAACCTCAGATCAAAGAGCCAGATTAGGACTGGGTTATGTGCCGCAGGGTAGGGATATTATTCCCCGTTTAACGGTAAAAGAGAATTTAACTCTCGGTTTGGAAGCTTTACCCACAAAAAGAAAAAATGCCACAATTCCCGAAGAAATCTTTGATTTATTTCCCGTTTTAAAAACCATGTTATCGCGGATGGGAGGAGATTTAAGCGGTGGACAACAACAGCAATTAGCCATCGCTCGCGCTTTAGTGGGGGAACCAAAATTATTAATTTTAGATGAACCCACGGAAGGAATTCAACCGTCAATTATTCTCGAAATTGAAGCAGCGGTGCGGCGTATTGTTGCCAGTAAAGGAATCGCCGTTTTATTAGTAGAACAACACCTGCATTTTGTCCGCCAAGCTGATCGATATTACGCCATGCAGAAAGGGGGAATTGTTGCTTCCGGTTTCACGAGCGAATTAAGTCAAGAAGTCATTCAGCGATTTTTGGCGGTTTAAACTTAACTTTTTCCTTGATATATGACTCAAATAGTCGTAATTGGTGGCGGGGCAGCGGGATTTTTTGGCGCAATTAAAGCGGCAGAATCTAACCCAAAAGCTGGCGTTACTATCCTAGAAGCGGCAAAAGAACCTCTAGTTAAAGTGCGGATTTCGGGAGGGGGACGCTGTAATGTCACCCATCATTGTTTTGATGTTTCCCAATTGGTTAATTATTATCCTCGCGGTGGCAAAGCACTACGGGGAGCTTTTAGTCGGTTTCAACCCCAAGATACTATTAAATGGTTTGAATTGCGGGGGGTAAAACTCAAAACAGAAGCGGATGGACGAATGTTTCCCAGCACCGATAATTCTGAAACTATTGTTAATTGTCTGCGGGAAAGTGCGACTTTTGCTGGGGTTGATTTAAGGCTAAATTCCCCAGTTAAATCGGTTAAAAAACAGGAAGAAAGTTTTTTAATTGAATTAAAAAAAGATGAGCAAATTAGGGCAGATAAGCTGTTAATTGCTACGGGAAGTAGTCCTTTTGGTTATCGCACCGCTCAAGATTTAGGTCATTCTTTAGTCTCTCCTGTCCCTTCTTTATTTACCTTTCAAATTGCCGATGCTCGTCTGAAAGATTTGTTAGGGGTTACTGTGG
This sequence comes from Microcystis sp. M53602_WE12, assembly GCF_030065455.1. Lineage (NCBI taxonomy): Bacteria > Bacillati > Cyanobacteriota > Cyanophyceae > Chroococcales > Microcystaceae > Microcystis > Microcystis sp. M53602_WE12. Next base: position 2,607 of record NZ_JASJFB010000433.1, read on the forward strand.
ATAAAGTGCGAGTTCGTCTTGGGGGAAGCAAATTAGAACAAATCGGACCTTTATTAATTACCCATTGGGGAGTTAGTGGACCGGCTATTTTAAAACTCTCTGCTTGGGGAGCGCGGGTGCTTCACGAGCATCATTACCGAATGCCTTTAATCATTAATTGGTTGGGGGATTATCATCCTGAAAAATTGCGAGAAATTATCTTACAAACTAAAAGTGAATATCCCAAAAGAAAACTTTTTAATTATTGTCCTTTTGAACAGTTACCTAAGCGTCTTTGGCAGAGTTTATTAAGTTACTTGACTGTTAACTCGGAAACTCCCTGGGCAGAATTATCTAAAAATACTCTCAATAGATTGATGATGGAATTACAGCAAGGGGAATATCAAATCAAAGGGAAAGGAGTGTTTAAGGAGGAATTTGTCACCTCTGGGGGAGTGAATCTTCAGGAAGTGGATTTTAAAACTATGGAAAGTAAAATCTGTCCGGGGTTATATTTTGCCGGGGAGGTACTAGATATCGATGGAGTCACGGGGGGATTTAATTTTCAAAGCGCTTGGACCACTGGTTATCTCGCCGGACAAGCTATGGGCAATAGAAGGGTGTAGGAAGCACCGGAGAGGGGGAAGTGGGGAAGTGGGGAAGTGGGGAAGTGGGGAGCCTTTTTTCAGTAAACAGTAAACAGTGAACTGAAAACTCACATCTGACAACAAGGGCCGAATCTAAGACCTAATTGGTTAAGCTAAAAGCTTTGATGTGCTTAGTTTCTAACCTTCTTTTTAGGTAGGAGAATTGTCAGATTCTGTCTTTTGCCTCTTGCCTGTTGCCTCTTGCCTTCAGAAGCTGACTCCTGAATACTGACTCCTGACTCCTGAATACTGAATACTGACTCCTGAATACTGAATACTGACTCCTGAATACTGAATACTGACTCCTGAATACTGAATACTGACTCCTGACTCCTGACTCCTGACTCCTGAATACTGACTCCTGACTCCTGAATACTGACTCCTGACTCCTGAATACTGACTCCTGACTCCTGAATACTGACTCCTGACTCCTGA
>NZ_JASJFB010000511.1:0-4878 GCF_030065455.1 Microcystis sp. M53602_WE12
GTTATCTTAATAGTTAAGTAGCTGGTTATAATTAAATTAAAAATGGATTTTAGGTTCGATCCCCCCTGCCCCCCTTGATAAGGGGGGTGCCGATCCCCCCTGCCCCCCTTGATAAGGGGGGTGCCGATAGGCGGGGGGATCTGACAACTTTTAACGCCTACCTACTTAGATCACTTCTGTAGTATTAAACTTTTATCTGTTTGTCCCTGTGGAATTGCCCTCAATCCATTCGTAAAAAGCCATAGATTCCGGAGAACAACGGCTGCATCCTCCGCATTTTTCTAGGGAAATCAGGCGAATTCGCCCCTTTTTCAGCAAGCGATCGAGCATGGGACTTAAGGCATCCGCTGACATCCGAAAGTGTGTAGATAAGTCAGACAGAGATGCTTTCTGATTTTTGGCAAGATAAGCCTGTATATCGATTAAAATCATGGTTTATAAGCGAAAAAAATCGAGAAAAGTTGCTTGATTGCGGTGGGTTACGGCGAATCTAAATAATTTGTTAGTTGCCTAGCTTTTTGTCGCCTAACCCACCCTACTTTTAAATTGCCGGACGGTTGATTTTTCGGGGACGGAGATTTTTTAAGGTGAATAAAACCCCGACTACGGTTAAACCCATCAAGACTATCCAAAAGAGAGAAAATCCCGGATGTCGAGAAAAAGTGGCGATTTGATAGAAGGAAGTGGCAACAATATAGGCCATTCCTGTGGTCCAGAGGGCAATAAAAACAGTCCAACCGGCATTAGTTTCGCGATATACGGCCGATGTGGCCGAAACACAGGGAAAATAGAGCAGAACAAACAACAGATAGGCAAAAGCACCCGCTTGACCATCAAATCTTTTCACCATCGCCCCAAAGATTCCTAAATCTACCTCTTGCTTCTCGGCAGCCGTTTTTTTATCTTGCAAATCACCAATATTCAAACCCAAGGGATCAAGTAATTGATTGGGTAATTGCGCTAAATTGGCGGGAATAGTGGCAATAGCTCGGTTAATTTGCCCCCAAAAGTCGAATTTTGCGACCGCTGCCCCCTTATTCGGGTTATCTTCCCCTGCTAGTTGGCTATAAATCGAGTTTAATGTCCCTACCATTGCTTCTTTGGCAAAAACTCCCGTAAAAATGCCCACCGTTGCCGGCCAATTTTGCTGCTCTAGTCCCATGGGTGAGAAAATAGGAGTTACAGCTTTACTGGTAGCACTTAAAACCGATCGCTCGCTGTCTTGATTACCAAAAGAACCATCAAAACTGACGGAGTTGAGTAATCCCAAAATCATCACCATTAAAACGATAACTCGTCCAGCTTTCCATAAAAACGCTTGCAGACGTTCCCAAGTGCGAATTAAAACCCCTTTCAGACGCGGTAGATGATAGGGAGGCAATTCCATAATAAAGTGACTGACTTCTCCCTTGAGTAGGGTTTTTTTCATCACCAATCCCGTCAAAATAGCGGCGAGAATTCCTAAGATATAAAGACCAAAAACGATGTTTTGACCACCTATGGGGAAAAAAGCCGCCGCAAATAGGGCATAAACAGGTAATCTGGCCCCACAGGACATAAAAGGGTTCATCATAATCGTCATTAAACGATCGCGAGAATTTTCTAGGGTCCTGGTGGCCATAATTGCCGGCACACTGCAACCAAATCCCACTAGCATGGGGACAAAGGATTTACCCGGCAATCCCACCAAACGCATCAATCGGTCCATGACGAAGGCTGCCCGGGCCATATAGCCGGAATCCTCTAAAATTGACAAAAAGAGGAACATAAAGCCAATTACGGGGATAAAAGTGGCGACGGTTTGCACACCTCCCCCCGCCCCATCAGCGAGCAGAGCAATTAGCCAACCCGGGGTAGGGATTTTTTGTAAAACTTGGGACAAACCATCGACAAAGATAGTCTGGGCAGTTAAATCGAAGAAATCGATAAAGGCAGCACTAACATTGATGGTAAACAAGAACATTAGGTACATTACGCCCAAAAATATCGGAATTCCTAACCAGCGATCGAGAACAATCCGATCAAGGCGATCGGACATGGTATCATTTATCTGTCCAGTCCGTTGAGTGGCTCCCTGGGTAACTTGTTGAATAAAGCCATAACGAGTATCAGCAATTAAAATATCAAGGTCTTCCCCTAAAACTTGGTGTATTTGTCGTCTATGCTTGACGATAATGCTTAATAGTTCCTGGGAGCGCAATTCTGGGGCGATGCGATCCTCGTATTGCAGTAGATTTAAAGCAGTCCATCTTGGCTCGACGATCCTTTTACTGCTATGGTCGTTAATGTAGGCAACAATCTCGTTAAGAGCTTCCTCAATTACCGCAGGATAAGCGACATAAGCGGCAGTATGGTTAATATTACTGACTAATTCCCCAATTTTTTGCTTTAATTCTCCGATTCCCTCCCCTTTAACCGCACTAATCGGGACGACAATTGCATCCATGCGAACGCTTAAGAGTTGCGGATTAACCACAATACCCCTAGTTTTGGCCACATCCATCATATTCAGGGCAATCAACATCGGTAAACGCATCTCCATGATTTGGGTAGTAAGGTAGAGATTGCGCTCTAAATTGGCAGCATCGACGATATTAATCACTAAATCCGCTTCTCCTGACAGCAGATAGTCCCTAGCAACTAATTCATCCATTCCTGTCTCCCCTTCTTCCACATCGAGGGAATAGACTCCGGGTAAATCCACAAGGGTGATATCTTCCCCGTTAACTTGAAATTGTCCCTCTTTGCGATCGACTGTTACTCCTGGCCAGTTGCCGGTCCGTTGATTGGCCCCCGTGAGAGCATTAAAAAGGGTAGTTTTGCCACAGTTAGGATTGCCAATTAAGGCGATAATCGGTTTGACCATAATTTAGGATATTGAGTGACGAATAGGCTTAGATGATTAAATTTTGCTTTCTGGGTCTATTTCTTCGACGATTAAAGTGTCTGCCTCCTGTTTACGCAGACTGAGATGAAATCCCCGCACTCGAATCTCGACGGGATCCCCCAAAGGTGCCACACGAATGACGGTAAACTCTGTCCCCGGAGTTAATCCCATTGATAACAATTTTCCTTTGTATCCGCGCAATGCTCGGTCATAACCGACAACTTTACCCGCTTTTCCTATGGGTATCTCCCGCAGAAATGTTCTTACTTCAGGTAGGTCTTTTTTGGGTTCCAGTTTTTTCGGTTGACTGTCACTAACGAGGATTTTTTCGGCCATTTCCGCCCCGATACCGATACGATTGTCTTGAATGCCAATTAAAACCGATCCCCTCGGTTGGGAGCTAATTACCTGTAATTGAATGCCGGGGTTTAATCCCATACCTAGGAGTCGATTGATTCCTCCTGTCCCCTGAAATCCCACTAACCAGACGGTTTTTCCCATTTCCACTTGTGCGAGGGGATAGGTGGCCGTTAGATCAGTATCCATGGAGCTAGTACGTTCTGCTGCTGCCTCTGTACCGCCCCAAGGAGAAAATTGGGCTTTATTTGGCGATTTTTCTGGTTTTTCTGCTTCATTAGGTCTAATTTTATCGTCCATGCTTTTCTTATCTCCAAAGGCAAAGAAGGTCTTTCATTCAAGAGTGACAATAATTCCTTAATAGCTCATCGAGTTTACTGAATTAGCCAAAGGGTGATAACTGCACTACTGTCAGTCTCAGTCAACGGTTTTGAAACTGTCTAAGACTTGCGATCGCTAAAATAAATGCTAATTATTCTCAATTACCAGTCTAATCGAAAAGGGGAGACAGAAAAGAAAAATATTTATTTAGGGTCGGCTGAATAATGGTAAAACCCTTTGAAAATAAGGCTTTTGACCTGTTAAAATCCGATGTTAGTGCTGCGAAAATCGGATTGGGACCCCCAAAAACCTGGCATTATCCTCCTTTCAGTACATAAGTTAGTACAAAAAGAGAGGGCAACAAAGCCTGAAACGACCGGCTACTGACCACCGACTCCTAACCCCACCAACAAACTTTTTGCCGCAAACCCTACCTAGGGTCTGCGGCAAAAAGCTTTTCCTAGGGGCAGGGTGTGGGGTGTGGGGTGGGGGGTGTGGGGTGTGGGGTTTTACCGATTTTCAGGTGGTCAACTACCTAATTTTCAGGGAAAAAGTACCTGAATTTTCCCCCGATCCCTGCAATGGCTGGCACTTTTTGAGGGGAAAAAAGTCCAAAAGTCTTATCCAACAAGGTTTTTAGATTTATTCAGCAAACCCTACCTAGTGGTCTGCGGCAAAAAGTAGGGGCGAAGCATTCGGGCAATAACCTATCGGTGAAACCGTAGATTTTCTATCCGAATGCTTCGCCCCTACAGGACTACATTTCACATTTATTCAGCCAGCCCTAAGTAAATCGAATCTGTCTTTCTGTTTGTGTTCTTTATGCCTTTGTGTTTATCCTTAACTCTTATGGGATAACCGGACAGAAAAAAGTTTAGTTTTAAATATTGGCGATACTTTCAACACTTTAGCCCCCCTATTCTCTGGGTCTTCTTGTAGCTTAAAAAAGGGTGCATCTCACATTTGCAGAAATATCGACAATCAGCAATTATCAGTGACTCTTAAATTATTACAAATATATCAACAACTGCCTGTAATACCATTTTTCTTTATTCGTTTCCCTCACCCCCTTCCCTGTCCCAGAGCGTTAGAGGGGAGGGGGTGAGGGCAATTAACCATCTCTGCCATTACTTTTGAAAAATGGGATAATTCGTTGTCAGTATCTCCAAACATTGACATCCTCGCCGCCCTAAAAGTGCGGCGATTCCTAAACCTCACGATTTAAGTTTCTGCTTCCACCACCGTCGCATACCACAGTTAAAAAACCATGTACTGTCTTACACAGAGTCCACAGACTTTCGCCCCATTTCAGA
>NZ_JASJFB010000131.1:0-7800 GCF_030065455.1 Microcystis sp. M53602_WE12
CCGTTGCTGTCACCCTCTACGTCACAAAAATTGCCCGGCAGGCCCTGGCATCAGTTATCAATGAATAGTCATCAGTTATCAGCCAGGGGTTGGGGAAGTGGGAAGTGGGGGAAGGGGGTGTGGGGTGTGGGGTGTGGGGTGTAGGGTGTGGGGAGAACAAATAAAAATAATCTCCTGACGACCGGCGACCGGCGACCGGCGACCGGCGACCCATAACGAAAAGTTCGTATCTCACCATTAAGATAACTGCTTTAATAAACCTCTTGCATAATTAATTTTTCAGGGTTCAAAAACGGCAAAAATAAGAATTAAATTGCATAAAATCTGTAAATAGACCATTTAACTGATTATTATTCATTCTTAATTCTCCTGACTACTGACTACTGGCTACTGATTCCTAATCCTAACAACAATTTTTGATTTTTACAAGAGGTCTAATATGTTTCAAAATAGCTCTAGGGAAGTTAATGTTCTCCCAGTGGACGAACATAATCAAAAATTAGTTAATTATGTTCATCCTGCCGATTGGGTCAATCCACAACCCCAAGATTGTTATGATTTAGTCGTCATCGGTGCGGGTACTGCGGGTTTAGTTGTAGCGGCGGGGGCGGCGGGTTTAGATATAGGTTTAAAAGTGGCTTTAGTGGAAAAACATCTCATGGGGGGAGATTGCCTCAATTTCGGTTGTGTTCCTTCTAAATGTCTGATTCGTTCCTCTAGAATTATCGGGGAAATTGAGAAAGCCAAAAAATTAGGAATTAATATTGGGGATACTAGGGTAGATTTTGCCAGAGTCATGACCAGAATGCGGCAAATTCGCGCCGATATTAGTCATCATGATTCGGTGCAACGTTTCCAAAAACTAGGTATCGATGTCTTCTTCGGTAGCGCTCGTTTTTTAGGACAAAATGCCGTGGCAGTGGCGGGAAAAACTCTCGCTTATAAAAAAGCCGTCATTGCCACTGGTGCTGGGGCCTTTCATCCCGATATCCCCGGACTAAAAGAAGCGGGATTTTATACCAATGAAACAATTTTTTCCCTCACAGAATTACCTCCTCGATTAGCTATTATCGGTGGCGGGCCGCTTGGTTGTGAATTAGCCCAAGCTTTTCAACGGTTAGGCGCGCAGGTGATTTTATTTCATAATCATTCCCATCTTTTGAATAAAGAAGACCGAGAAGCGACCGAAATTATTGAGAATGCTTTGCTGCGGGAAGGAATGCAATTAATTCTCTCTTGCCAAATTGAACGGGTGACAAAAAATGAGCAGGGTAAAACCATTGAATATACTAGCAACGGTCAAGGAGCAACTATCACCGTTGACGAGATTTTAGTCGGTGCTGGCCGGGAGCCTAATGTGTCAGGATTAAATTTAGAAGCGGTAGCCGTGGAATACGATACTCGTCGGGGAGTCAAAGTTAATGATTATCTGCAAACTACTAACCCGAAAATTTATGCGGCCGGTGATATCTGTATGGATTGGAAATTTACCCATGCTGCCGATGCAGCCGCCCGTATTGTGATTAAAAATACTCTTTTTTCTCCCTTCGGTTTCGGACGCTATAAGCTCAGTAATTTAGTTATGCCTTGGGTCACTTATACCGACCCAGAAATCGCCCATGTGGGCATGGATGAAACCCAAGCACAGACCCGGGGATTGGTCACTAATACTATTAAAATTCCTTTGAGTATAGTCGATCGAGCTATCGCTGATGGGGAAACAGCAGGTTTTTTAAAAATTATTCACAAACAAGGTTCCGACCAAATTTTAGGAGCCACTATCGTCGCCACCCACGCCGGTGAGATGATTTCCGAAATTACCACCGCTATGGTTGCTAAAATCGGACTGAGTAAACTGTCTATGGTTATTCATCCCTATCCCACCCAAGCGGAAGCGATTAAAAAGGCCGCCGATGCCTATCGCCGAACTCTCTTGACTCCTAATAGTAAAAAATTCTTGGCATTGTTGACTAAATTATCGCGTTAAAATCAATGATTGCCACCGGAGAACTGCGGCAGAACTTTGAACAATTCTGGCGGGAAGCTGCCGCGCAGTTGGGAAACGCCCAATCCCTCACCGAACGGGGGTCGGGGAAATGGCAAGAGTACCAGTTGGAGAAATACCAACCCCTGACGTAGCTCTGCCCTTTTTAGAATACAAGTAAACGGTGAAAACCTTCTTGCTCAAAATGGCGATCGGTGGTTAATGCTTCATTAATATTGAACTGACGCATCAATAAAAAGCTAACTGCATCACATAAGGAATAAGGAATAAGTCTTATCTTGCCGTGCCATCAATAGTTTGACAGCAGCACGATGTAAAGGCTCATCTATCCAAACTGTCTCGATATCTGGATTTTCTAGCAAATCGGTGATAAATTCTAGGGTAGCTAAACGCGGGTAACGCCGAACTTGAGCTAGAGCAACTAACTCTGCTAAAACGTAACTGTGGGTGATGCTTTTACCTGCACTATCTAACAATTGGACAGCTTCTTCATGTCCTGGTTGATCACGATAGACATAGCAAAGTAACCCAGAATTATCGAGGAGTATCACCGATTTCATGTCTCCTCATGAGTATCTCCATACTCTCTCCCTAAGTCAGCATCAATGCTTTCATTATCTGCTCCTGTCGGATAGCCGCTAATTGAGCCAGCGTGCGCTCGAAAGCGTTGACGTGCTGCTTCTTTTTCGGCTTCCGTGCGTTGGTCTTTATTTTTGTTCAAGCGATACTGTCGCTCAAGGGAAGTTGTTACTAATTCTGACAGGTCGATACCTAATATTTTAGCTTGCTGTTGCAAGGCGGCATAGACTTCATCGCTCAATTCTAGGGTTAAGACTTGACTCATTTAGCTGTACCTTCATTGTGGCTATTGATTAGATTAATTTCTTTTTTAACTCTTTGACCATTATAACCTCGGACATCAGCTTGTCTCTTCACAGTAGCACTGTAGTAGCACTGTAGGGTGGGTTAGCGACAGCGTAACCCACCGCATATTAGGAAATTGATGGTGCGTTACATTAACATTAACGCACCCTACTGGACTGTTTCAACTAAAATAGGGCAATAGATTTCGGCTTAAAGTCTTAGATTATAGAATTTATAGCATTTTTCTAATACACCAAATTAGCTGAAACAAACCAGTAGGGTGGGTTAGCGACAGCGTAACCCACCGAATATTAGGAAATTGATGGTGCGTTACATTAACATTAACGCACCCTACGAAAGCTTATAAGTCATCTTCCGATAATCGAGCTATTTTCATAATTGATTTTAAAGTTCCAATTTTTAAGTCCTGATTGCGGTGTACAGGAATAGATAGAATTTTATCTTCATCCTCCTTTTCATAAATATGGTGACTACTGGTAATTTTTTTGAGTATCCAACCTTTTTTTTCGACAATTTTACAGAGTTTTTTCCCTGATATTGATTTCATACAGCAATTTCAATCACTTCTGACCTAGATTCAGGTTGTTTGCTTTCATTGGCAACTTCTAACCAGCCTTGTATGGCATCTTGGAGGTTATCGACAACTTCGTCCATACTATCTCCTTCTGTTATACAACCGGGCAGAGCGGGAACTTCAGCCCAGTAACCGCCTTCTTCGGCTGGATGAATAATAGCTTTGATTTTCATCAGGTTCAGAATTTTTGAAAACTTATCTCTTATTTTAATATGAATATGGAAGTTGGGTTTCCTTGCGTCAACCCAACCTACAGGCGATGCGATCGGCGATCACTGATTACCTCGAAGCAATTACGCTTCGTCCTACCCGATGTTAGGGGTTACGTTGCTCGTCCAACCTACTTGAGTTTCGACTTTTCTCTTGACCTAATCATCGTTTTTCTTCGTTCCGACTTTGGGATTGTTTTGACAATTTAGGGTTGACCACTTCACCCACCTTCAACTCTAGGGATAGCAGATACCGTAACGAAAGCTCTGCGAGTTTAGAAGGTTGAGTCAACATTTTTAGCTCAGATTGTTGCTCTGAAATTGGATGCTTTTTCTGGTTTTCCCTTATTGTCTCCCCGTTAACGCGCCTTGCGCCTATCTGTTTTGGCTCTGATTGCGTCCTTGTTCTCCGCTTCAGCCTCTAGATTTCCGAGTCTAGTCACTGGGGGCAGGTCGGGAGTCACTGTGTCCCTTACAGGGTAGGTCTTTCACCTACATCCTTTTTGTCAGTTATGCTGTTTTATCAGCACTCTAGGCTATTTATTCCCCTAGAAACGAATCGCACCGTTACATTAACATTAACGCACCCTACGGCGATGGCGATCGCACTGCTGCAGCTACAGCGATAGCGATCGCAGGTTCTATCTGCTGCTGTTAGGACAAAAATAAGAGAGTCCAGCTACTGATTAGCTCTTAGCCATTTCAAAATCGCTCTACCTATTGCTTGTCCGCCTCTTGTACTCCAGTCAACTACATCAGGCACAGAAACATCAATGAAGTAGACTTCAGCTAAAACTGCAACTCGAACATCCGTATCTTCTGCACCACTTAACACTCCAAGTGCTTGGCGTGGCTCGCGTCCTCCTGCAATACGATCTCGTATACCTAACTCTGCCGCAATTTCTGCACTCATTATCCGTGAAAGTGCTAAATCTGGAGGATCTGCTTTACGATCGTGGACTAGCACTTCTGCGCCCTGAGCAGAACGATTAGCACTGTTGTGATGAATTGAGCAGAATACGTCATAGCCAGCGGCTCGCGTTCCTAAATTGTATAAGCTTGCAACTGCATCTGTGATGTCACAAGGTACGCCAGCTTGTCTGATAACACGCTTTGCCGCTTCTGCAGCAATCTTATTCAACTCATACTCATTTTTAGAGTTGACACCAACTGTGCCTGGGTCAAATACCCCACTGGGCAATGTGCCATGTCCAACCTCGAGAAGAACGCCATTTTGCTTCCAGAAACTGCCATTTTCAGTTGTTTTCCTGAGGAGCCTTGAAGCTTCATCGAACAAATTAACGACTTTGTCTACATATGTTTGTTTTGCAGTGGAATCACCACCTATATAGCCAGCAAATGCAATAAACCTTATATATGTCTCAGGCGAAGAAATACTCGAACGCCACCCAGAATATACTGGTCGATTAATAAATATCCAATATCCGCGAATGGCATCCTCAAGAGTTACAAATTTACAGTATATGTCTTCACCATCACTTGCTTCGTAAGTAACAGGAATTGCTATTCCACTCATTTCGGGACGATACTTCATTCCAAATGGGTTACCGTGTAGCTTAAATAAGTCGGAGTTGCCCCGCCCAGATTCAAGAATAGCTTGGGCAAGCTGCACCTTCTTGAGATGCTCGAACTCAATCTCAGCATCTCGAATTGTACTCACAAAATCATTCCATTCAAAAGCCATCACTTTTCTCCTAATAACTAGATTTACAGAGTTAACGCAACAAGAATCTGCTCAAGTCTATGGCATTGAGAAAGCTCACACCTTGGCACAAGTTAGGTGCTGTAAAAAACACTCAAAGAAATGAAGCTTTGTGTCTCTCTCAATCCATCTAAAAAAGGTCGAATCTTGTCGTTGAAGTCACTAGTCTTGACTACGATGCACCCAGCAGAGCCTGGATAAATTGCAACGTTAGAGTCGCGGTGAAGTCCGAATTCACTTCGTCCTGTGTCTGGATCTGGATCTGGTGTGATATGGTAAAACATCCCTTCAATACCTGGAGTCGCAAGATAGTATCCATTGGTAGAAATCTTCCAGTCATTATCAGGGGGAATACAACCCTTACCCCTTTGAGTGTGAGCCCCAGGGTACTGATAACCAGGTTGACCAGACGTTGCCCTTACTCGGAGAACTTCTTGAGTGCCACGACTAAATACTAAATAACCATAAATTAGGTTACTGATGTTTGCTTGCTCAAGAGAGAAGACAGCCTTAACTTCTTGGGTTTGAAGACCAGTATCCCAGTGAGGCAAGAAAATCCACCAAGAGCCAGACTCAAAGGCAAGCTCGACATGAGAGTGTAGTCCATTAGTTTCAAGTATCTCATCCACAGTGTAAACCTTGCCTGTGGGCACAGCAACTTTCTGATTATCAGCAAGCTCTTCGCCTTGAATTGGCTGTTTTTTTAGGAGTGTAGAAACCTTTGCTTTATATTCCATTTCTCTCAGTGAATCATAACCCCTTTATCCTACTATCCCACCTCCATCGGTCTAACACCCCATAAATAAAACTTAATACCGCACCGTGCGGTCTAATCACCCCCATTTGGGCATAATTACCGCAGGGGGCGGTCTAGTATCTCTGCCAAACCGATTTTACCGCATTTGCCGATGACAGAAGAAGCCCAGTTCCATCGACTGTTAGAACGAGTCCGAGAAGTCATGCGTCTCAAGCACTTTAGCTTGAAGACGGAAAAATCCTACCTCTACTACATTCGAGACTTTATCCTCTTTACACAACAAACGCCACCCCTCCAGAGATGGGAGTTGACGAAATCCGCCAGTATCTGTCGCATTTAGCCACCGACAAGCAGGTTGCCGCCTCAACTCAAAATTTCGCTCTCAATGCCTTGCGGTTGACGGGTCAAAAAGTGCTTTACGTCCAGACACCACAATTTTGAAGGCCTGTAAGGAAATTGGCGGTTATCAACCCGTCACCTGGTTAGCAGGAAGGGATAAAAGCCGTTATCCCCAAGTTTATCGCACCCATCCCTTAGAAAGCAGCAATTATGAGGCATTTGACCGGATGATTGGGGTTGCTAATCAGAAATAGCAAGAAAGCCTCTTAATAACTCGTCCTGCGGTTCAATTTCGTGGCTTTTTTCCCGAAGTTAACAATCAGAATCTTACGGAAATTGCGATCAAAATCAAGGAAACCTACAATGATTATTTAAAGTTAGTGCGATCGCTTGAAGACCTGAAAAACCGGCATCCCGAACTAAGAGAACCTTATATCGAGGTAACATCGACTAAAAGTCAGAGAACGATTTACCTGACCCGACTAGATCGGTTTGGGACTTTAGAATCGGGTTTTTTTTAGTCAAGATAAGCAGTCTTGTAGCGTGGGTTGAGCGACAGTCCAACCCAACCCCAAAGGCGATTGAAAACAACAATACACACTACCCCCCCGAAAAGTATCCTACGCTACAATTTAATAAATCTTTACATTCTTCTCCCTGACTAGGGATTCACAGGGGAAGGAGTCTCAGGTGGTTTCCCCTGTTTTAATCGGATAAACTAGGGATACCAGCTTTCATCAAGGCATCAGCATGACTACCAACGTAGCGAAAACTCAATGGCAGTATTTAGAGAAACGTCCTCATTCCTGGCGACAACAGCTTTGTTTTCAAGGCAGGAGGCTGAAAGCTTTTGATGTCTGGTCAGATATGATTGTCAATGACATGACTCCTCAAGAAGCAGCCCTTAATTGGGAGTTACCCCTGGCTGCCATCTATGAAGCAATTGACTATTGCGAGAGGAATCAGCAGCTACTCAAGCAAGAAGCAGAAGAAGAACGCCACCGTCTGGAAGCAAAGGGGATTAGTGTTGAGTCTAAGATTATTGCTTGATGAGGACTCGCAAGCCCAACTTCTGGTTAAGTTACTTACGGCTGCCGGTCATGACGTACTGACGATCAATGAAATTGGTTTGGCTGGCTGCACAGATAATGTCGTACTTGACTATGCTATACTTTAGACGTTCATAATCTGAGATTTATTAAACTTCTGAAATCGTAGAGTCAGCAAGGAATCCAGTTCTTTTTTATGTTTCAGATGGGCATCATTCAGACATTCATAAATAGCTGAAGAAAAGTCAGAAAAGTTCTC
>NZ_JASJFB010000829.1:0-7164 GCF_030065455.1 Microcystis sp. M53602_WE12
ACAATTATTTGTAGGATGGGTTAGCGGTAGCGTAAACTATGCGGGTGTTGGGTTTCATGCTTCAACCCAACCTACGTTCATCTTATATTTAATTCCTCCACCTACTTAGTTAATTAGGAGTCAGTGGTCAGGAGTCAGCAGTCAGGAGAACGATCTTTTCCGGTTTAGAATTTATCTGTATCTGGTCTGGGGCCAACAGCACCGGCGGGATTAACAAAAAGATTGCCCCCGGCTTCATTTTGGAAGATACAATCGATTTTCGGTTTGCCTTCCAAGGGGCCGGTATAACCAAAGGTATTCATCCGGTTTTTACAACTTTGTACCTGCTGTCCATCGACTAATTTTTGTTGTTCTAAAATTGACCAGTTATTGCGTCGCAAAACGCAACCGGGTTGCATGACTGGTTGGGTGACAAAAACGTTAAAGGGGTTAAGAGTGACATAAACCCGCAAATCGGTGACAATGGCACTAGCCCCAAATTGCACGCATAATTCCGCATTGGGGGCGCTGCGATCGATTACTTCTCGGGAAGCGACGTTTTCGGGGCTAAAATTAGCGGTAGAACTGAATACCAGACCGAGACCCACTCCTAGTACAAAAATACCGCCAATCAGGGCGATCATGGCATAGTTTAATTTTGCCAATAGGCCTCCAGGGGACGAAGCGCGGGAGTCATCGCCATAGGAGCGGTCATAATCACGATCGCGCGATCGGGGAGGAGTATAACGAGGTCTTCTATTCATAGAAATTGCTGATTTGGCTGCTATGGCGGTCAGTCGTTAGCTATTAGCTTATCATTGTTCTATCCTAGCAACCCGGGGGATAACCGACAGGATAGGTCTGGTATAGGGCTATATCGTTTTTTTTGGGGTTAGTATGCTATGGTGGATCACTAAACAGAGTAAGTCAGCCTAATCCAAGTTTCTATGCTAGATATTAGCTAGACAAATTCGGAGCGGAGGAACCATATTTGGGGGCGTATTTCTAGATTTTTTAGCCTAGAAAAGGATATCTCTCTATCCTAGCCCGTCAGCTAACTTCGTCGGCGTGGGGGGGAAGACTGAAACATCACTACATTCCTAGTAATGTCTTGATCGGTTCAGTTATGTCGCTGGTACTACTTGATAGTCATAACTTACAGGAGACATTGTTTATGGAGATTCTCATGTCAGCTTACCGATCGCAACAATTTTAAGATTTTCCGTAGATAACCATATTTTCTATGAGTTTGCTGTACATTCGGGCAAACTTTTAGTCCTATCGAGAAACCGAAAGTAAAAACAGGATCAAAAATGCTGGAATCTTTACCAATGTGGATTGCTGCGATGACTTTTGTTGCAGTCATTGTGGTTATTATGTTCGAGTGGCTTCATATTACCGTAGCGGCTTTACTGGGGGCTTTAATCTTAGTTTTTACCCATATCATGACTCTCCAGGAGGCGGTGGGTTATATCAGTCGCAGTTATGGCACTCTCGCCCTATTTTTTGGGGTGATGGTGTTAGTGAGAGCCTTTGAACCAACGAAAATTTTTGATTATTTAGCAGCACAAATGGTGCTTTTAGCCAAGGGACAGGGCAAATTATTACTAATAGGAATTGTTGCCATTACTACCCCGATCTGTGCGGTATTGCCCAACGCCACCACGGTGATGTTGTTAGCACCTTTAATTCCCCCATTGGCACAGGATATAGGTGTGGATTTTGTGCCGCTCTTAATCCTGATGGTTTTCGTGGCCAACAGTTCCGGGTTATTAACGATTGTTGGTGATCCCGCTACTTATATCGTCGGTGATTCTATTAATATAACCTTCATGGAATACCTACAGCGTTTGAGTTTAGGTGGTGCGCTGGCAGTAATTACCATTCTGCTTATGTTACCTTGGTTATTCCCCAAAATCTGGCGGACAAAATTCGAGCATTTAGAAGACTTACCCCATCCGCAAATTAATCATCCGCGCGTCCTAGCTCTGGGGGGAATTATCGTCTTTTTAGTCTTATTTTTATTCGTCGTCGGTGAATCTTTTCCCGTACCCCTTGCTCCGGCGGCTGTTGCTTTGATGGGGGCAGCTTTAGCCCTACTTTTAGCCCAGCAATCGAAGATAGATACGGTGCATAATATTCTCCGAGATGTGGACTGGAGTACCCTATTATTTTTTATGTCAATTTTTGTCCTAATTGGCGGCTTAGAAAAAACTGGGGTAGTTAATAGTTTATCGGGATTTCTGGCGATAATTTTAGGCAAAAATATCTTTTTAGGTTCTCTAGTCTTGCTGTTTTTTGTCGGTTTTATTTCCAGTGTAGTTCCGAATATTCCCCTAGTGGTGGCCATGGTTCCACTACTGAAACAGTACCTTGTTAATGTTAATTTAGTCGGGACGGAGGTTCTTTCTCCCGATTATGCCGGTTCTTTTCCCCCGTCCGTTTTACCGCTTTTCTATGCGATGATGTATGGAGCCACCCTAGGAGGTAATGGTACTTTAGTGGGAGCTTCTTCTAATATTGTCGCCGCCGGCATCGCCGAACAACACGGGGGCAAAATTAGTTTTCATACCTTTCTGCGCTACGGTTTACCGGTGATGTTTACTCAGTTAGTCGTCTCGGCTATGTATATGTTAGTTTTCTTTGTCTAGTCTATCTCTGGGGGTATTAATGTTAAGTCCGTTTAAGATTGACAAGAACGTTAACATCGATTAACATTCTCCTATCGTGCTAGATAATCTGGATTGAGCGGCGATCATGAACAAAAAAATCTCTGTTTTAGCACCAGATTTATCCGGTGGTGGTGGCACAAGAGTCTATTTGATTGCTCAAGTCTTGCAACAGCTAAACTGTCAGGTGACGGTTTATGGTCCGATTTTTGGCCAGGAAATCTATCCCACCCCACCAGGGAATATAGCGGTGGTATCGGTCAAAGGCAATAATTATCCCCAGTTTTTTGGCCAGATCAAGACTTTACTCGATCGCCTCTCCGGAGAGATTATCTACGCGGTTAAACCCCGTCCCACCAGTTTCGGCATCGGTTTACTGAAACGTTTTTTTTCCCCACGTCCCCTAATTCTTGATATTGACGATTGGGAAATGAGTTGGTTTGGTGGCGATCGATGGTCCTATCGTCCTTATCCTCGACAATTAGCTAGGGATATCCTCAAAAAAAATGGTGCGCTTAGGGATCCGAATCACCCTCTTTATCTGCGTTGGATGGAAAATTTAATTAACCGCGCTGATGCGGTGACGGTTAATAATCAATTTTTGCAAAAGCGTTATGGGGGGATTTATTTACCGAATGGCAAGGATACGCAACTTTTCGATCCCAATCTCTATGATCCTGTCGCTTGTCGTCAAAAATACGGTTTATCCGCGTATAAAGTCTTAATGTTCCCGGGTACAGCTAGACCTCACAAAGGTTTAGAAGATGTCTTAATCGCTTTAGATCAAATTGGTGATCCTGATTTTAAATTGGTGGTGGTGGGAGGTCGCCAAATCGGGGATGGTTATCTGGATAGTTTGCTAGAAAAAGGTCAACCTTGGTTAATTCATTTACCTGCTCAACCGCTCGAGCGAATGCCGGAAGTTATTGCCGCTGCCCATGCTATTATCGTTCCCCAGAGGGATGAAGCTACGGCTAACGCCCAATTTCCGATTAAACTCACCGATGGTATGGCGATGGCTAAACCGATTATTTCCACTAAAGTGGCAGATATTCCCGAAATTTTAGCTGATATTGGCTATTTAGTCGAACCTCGATCGCCAGAGCAACTAGCTGTCATAATTAGAGAAGTTTTTAATCATCTCGACTCGGCTAATGCACGAGGACTAAAAGCGAGAGAGCGCTGTATCGCCTCCTATAGTACCACCGCCATGGCGACAACTCTCTCTGGCATAATTACTTCTCTGGAAGGGAAATATTAGATTGTAGCGAGTAGGATAATTGACCGTTGACTATTTACTTTCTTACTTATAGCGATGAATCCTAAGCAAATTCTCCTTAAATATACGCTGAAACACTGGGTATTAGTGGTTTCCAGCATTGTTATCGGCTTTGTCAGTACCGTATTTAATGGGGTAGGAGCTATTTTAGTTATCCCTTTGCTAATTTCTTTTATTAATCCCGAAAATGATATCTTAAAAAATGCCCCCCAAATTATCAAAAAGCTGCTCTCCGTTTTCGAGGTTTTCTCGGTCGATACTCGTTTTTTCTGGATGTTTGCGGCGATATTAGGAATTTTAATTCTCAAGCACATTACCAATTTTGTCAGTAATTTGCTAGGCACTTACTTGTCTTTAATTATGGCAAAAGATATGCGAATTGATTCAGTTATTCTGCTGCTAGAAGTGGATATAGATTATTATGTAAAAAGTAAAATAGGAGATATTTTTAATCGTTTCATGTCGGAGATTAATCGGGCTGTAGCATCAATTAGAAATTACATAAACCTGATTAAGATTATCGCTACAGCTTTCATGTACTTAGTTATTTTATTATCAATTTCTTGGCAATTAACTATTCTTTCAAGTGTTTTGGGTGGCTTTTTAGGTCTGCTTAATCAATACTTTGTCAAGAGATCGAAAAAGTTTGGAGAGATTATCACCGTAACGGCTAAACAGCAAACTAATAAACTGTTGGAACTGTTAACGGGAATTCGCCTAATTAAAGCGGTAGGCAATGAGAGATACGAATTAGAATCTATCGTGGAAGATATCGAAGCCCGGGAGAAAGCGGGTTTAGATGCCCAGATTAATAATGCTGTAATCGCTCCGCTCAATGAGATCGGTGGGGTAATTATTATTGCTTTAATTATCATTGCTGGTCGTTATCTTTTTAATGAACAAATCCAAGCTTTAGCGACGATTTTATTAACCTATCTCTATGTACTTTTCCGGGCCCTGCCGATAGTTAGTCAAATTAACAGTGCTAGGAGTAGTCTATTGGGTGATGTTTCCGCAGTAGAGGTGGTAGCGGACTTTCTCATTCGAGAGAATAAACCATTTATGAGCAATGGCTCTATTCCCTATCAAAGATTAGAGACAGGTATTCATTTTGATAACGTCCAATTTTCCTATCCTGGTCATCAAGAATTAGTTCTCAAGGGCATCGATCTTTGGATTCCAAAAGGAAAAATGATCGCTCTTGTTGGTGCTTCGGGGGCTGGAAAATCGACAATTGCTGATTTATTACCACGCTTTTATGATCCTACAGCCGGGAGGATTCTTTTTGACGGTCACGATTTACGGGATTATGAGATCAAATCTCTGAGAAAAGCCATGGGAATAGTCAGTCAAGACACTTTTCTCTTTAATAATTCTCTCCGTTTTAATATTGCCTACGGATTAAGCGATGTTAGTGATGCAGAAATTTTAGCAGCGACAAAAAGGGCGAATGCCTACGAGTTTATCTCCAAACTGCCGGAAGGACTGGATACGGAAATTGGCGATCGGGGAGTGAGACTTTCGGGGGGACAAAAACAAAGATTAGCGATCGCTCGTGCCTTACTCAGAGATCCAGATATTCTCATTCTCGATGAAGCCACCAGTGCTTTGGATACAATTTCTGAGCGTTTAGTACAGGAAGCGATCGATGAACTCTGTCGCGAGCGGACTACTCTTGTGATCGCTCACCGTCTTTCCACTGTTCAAAAAGCCTATCAAATTGTGGTGCTGGACAAGGGAAAAGTGGCAGAAATCGGCAATCATGAGGAATTATTAGCTCAAGGTGGTCATTATGCCCGTTTACACGCTCTGCAATTCAGTGATAGCAAAGAGGCCGACTCTAAGAATAGGGAAGATGAGCAAAAAAGAAAAGCTTATTTATCCTACGAAGCGAGAAGCAGTCTTAATAGTCTTTTAGGTTCTCTGCGTCTAGTATCTGAAGATTTAATCGAAGATTCTCAGGAGAAACAGGAAATTTTAGAAGAATCCTGTAGTTCAGCCATGCGACTTCTCCATATTATCGAAGACTACGAGTATTCCTCGACTCGATAGCTCTCCTGCAAAAATCAAAAATTGTTGTCATAGTAAATCCGGTTATTAAAAACTGATTATTTATTCTCCCTTTTGCATGAGTGCCTGTCCTAATATGTAGCCTATACTCAACGGATTTAGTATTAGTTGAATAATCTTTGCAGAAAAGTGCTTCGATCCCGCAGGAAAACCTGGGCGCAATTGCGCCCCGGCATTCCCGAAATTGAGCCGCCGGGGTGAGTTCCTGCCCCAGTTAAATAAAGGTTTTTAATTGGGGTTTTGTAGTTAGCTATTTCCGGCAAAGGACGCAGGAAAATCATCTGATCTAAGGTCATATCAAGATGATAGTAATTACCTTTATAGGAACCCAAACGATTAGCTAATTCGGCCGGACTTTCCACCCGACGGGCAATAATGGCGGATTTGAGATTTGGGGCATAATCGGCCAGTTTATCAAGAACTCGATCGGCCACGCGATTTTTTAATTCTTCCGTCCATCCCGTGCCGTTTAATCCTGTTCCCTCGGCCCCGGCAATCTGATAGGGGGCAAAAAATTCGATCCAGAGGGTATGCTTACCTTGGGGAGCCATGGAGGGATCGAGAATAGTGGGTACATCTAGGTACATCGAGGGATTTTCGTCGGGAATCTGCCCCAAAATCGTTAAAGCGTGGGCCTGTTCAACGTGACGCACGGAATCGGCGATGAGAATCGTTCCCTGTAAATACTCCTCTTTGTGATCGTAAGCCTCGAACCTTGGTGCTTCGGCGAGGGCGCAATCAATTTTAAGAATTGTTTCATTGTTATTGACAATTCGCCGTTCTACCCTTTCTCGCAATTCCGGATCGGCGGCATCCACATCGGCGGAGGCGACTAACTGTAAAAAAACTCGTCTAGCGTCAATATTAGAGATAACACCCGCTTTTGCCAGATATTCCTGTCCAGAGTCCACCCTAACCCCGATCGCTTCTCCTTCCTCAATTAGAATCTGTTTAACCTTCTGCTCGGTTAAAATCACCCCACCGAGACTAACAACACATTTCACCAGAGCCTCTGTTAGTGCGCCTGTACCACCACGAGGGCGAGCCACCCCGGGGGAGTGACGCATCGCCATCATCATCATCCCGGAGGTAATGCCTTTTTGGGAGGGAGGAGCGCCAATTTCTGCCGCTAGACGAGCCAGGGGTGCTTTGACAAATTCGCTCTCA
>NZ_JASJFB010000138.1:0-1268 GCF_030065455.1 Microcystis sp. M53602_WE12
GAAGAAATAGGTAAATATATAAGTAGGTGGGTGGAATTAAATATAAAATGAACGTAGGTTGGGTTGAAGCATGAAACCCAACGCCCGCATGGGTTACGCTACCGCTAACCCATCCTACAAATAATTGTGCCTACCTACTTACCTAGTTAGAGATAATTTTACTTGAAGAAGGCTTCCCCAGAAAAAAAATCTAGGTGCGATCGCTGTTAAGTCAACCGCACCCCAAACTAATACAAATGCTCACATCTAGCTAACATCATCGTGAGCGAAACGATTATAGAGGAAGTCGAGGGCATAGTTACGCAGACGATAATATTCAGGATCCTCCATAATTCTCTCCCGATCGCGGGGACGGGGGAAATGAATATTCATCACTTCGCCGATTTTCGCTTCTGGTCCATTGGTCATCATTACCAGCTTATCAGCGAGGAAAAGGGCCTCATCGATATCGTGGGTGATCATCAACACCGTACAGCGTTTATCTTGCCAGATTTTCAGCAATTCTTCCTGTAATTCCTCTTTGGTAATCGCATCCAAAGCGCCGAAAGGTTCATCGAGAATTAATACTTCTGGACGGATAGAAAGGGCCCGGGCGATCGAAACCCGTTGTTTCATCCCCCCGGAGATTTGGGGAGGGGTTTTGTCCATAGCTTCGGTTAAACCCACCATCGCTAAATGTTCCCGCACGATCGAGCGTTTTTGTGCCTCTGGAGCATTGGGAGACACCGCATCTACCGCGAGATAGACATTTTCAAAAACGCTTAACCAAGGCAATAAAGCATAGTTTTGAAACACTACCATGCGATCGGGCCCGGGTTTAGTAATTTTCTTACCGTTAACTTTAACGATGCCATCGGTGGGAGAAGAAAAACCCGACACCATATTTAATAGGGTCGATTTACCGCAACCGGAGTGACCGATCACACAGATAAATTCACCTTCATTGATGCTGAGATTAACATCCTTAAGGACGGTGTAGGGGCCTCTAGCAGTGGGATAAACCTTAGAAACTCCTTCAATGGTGACAAAAGCTTCTTTACTGGGGGTCTGGGTTGCTCGGTTAACGGTGTCGGTGGTAGTGTACATGATTAGTCTTTGGGGGAAATTAGTTAATAGGAGCAATGGCTGGGGATAATTGGCTAGGAATTATCCCCTTAGTCGATTTTTAGGCAATTTTGCGAGATTCACTGGCACTAGGACGAGCATCAATAGCCACTTCGGCCATGGTGACGTTTTGTTTGATCTCTAAACTATTGAGATAACCGATC
>NZ_JASJFB010000466.1:0-3968 GCF_030065455.1 Microcystis sp. M53602_WE12
CCGACCATTGGAGGGATCGGGGGTAAAATTCAGGTACTTTTTCCCTGAAAATTAGGTAACTGACTACCTCAAAATCGGTAAAACCCCACACCCCACACCCCACACCCCACACCCTGCCCCCACCAACAAACTTTTTCAGCAGACCCTATTTATTCGGCCAATCCTAGTTATGATCGTTACTGATAAATGATAGTTGATAACTGGTAATGGTAAGTTCTTTCCCTCGCACCTATAAAATCGCCGTCATCGGTGACGTTCACGACCAATGGGAAATAGAAGATAATTTAGCTCTAGAAGCTTTACAAGTGGATTTAGCCCTATTTGTCGGCGATTTTGGCAATGAATCCCTAGAAATTGTCGGTCGGATTGCTAGTTTGTCCTTACCAAAAGCCGTTATTCTCGGTAATCATGACGCTTGGTATAGTGCCACCTCCTGGGGACGAAAAAAATGTCCCTACGATCGCAATCAAGAAGATCGTGTCACCGCCCAGTTAGAATTATTAGGGGTTGCTCATGTGGGTTACTCAAAACTAGACCTGCCCAGTTTACAGCTTTCGATTGTTGGGGGTCGTCCCTTTACTTGGGGAGGTTCCGAGTGGAAAAATGGAGAATTTTTTCAAGAACGCTATAATATCAGCAGTTTTGCCGAATCTACTGCCAAAATTATCGCTAATATTCAAGATACTGCCTATAATAACCTGATTTTTTTAGGTCACAATGGTCCGGCCGGACTGGGAAAGGAAGCGGAAGCTATCTGTGGTCGCGATTGGCAACCCTTGGGAGGGGACCACGGGGATCCCGATTTAGCAGCGGCCATCGAACAAGCACAGCTATTAGGAAAACAGGTTCCTCTGGTCAGTTTCGGTCATATGCACCACCGTCTCCGTCATACCACTTCCCGTTTACGCAATCCCGTGGTCACTTCCGAGATGGGAACTGTTTATCTGAATGCTGCCAGTGTCCCTCGTATTCTCCACTCCGATACGGGTAAATCTCGCAATTTTTCCCTAGTCACTCTTGAAGAAGGTCTAGTCACAGAAGCATCTTTAATCTGGTTGAACGATAATTTCGAGATTATCAGTAATAGAAAACTTTATCACTCCGGGTCGTCAATCGATCGCCTATCTCCCCAATCTTGTTATTCTTAATTTACATCTCCCCACACCCCACACCCCACACCCCACACCCCACACCCCACTTCCTATAGATAGTTAAGTTTTTGAGCGATTAGAGGTAAAGCAAGAGCGATAGTAACACTAACAATCATACCGATAAAAGCTTTCAAGGCATCCCCTAAAACCAATTTACCCGTGGCGGCTAAATTAGGGGTTTCTCTGGTTAAAGTCAGAGAAATTTCTCGACCTCCTAATAAACCTAAAAATACCCAAGTGGTACTCATGGGAATATGATTATAGCCAACAAAAAAGAGTAAAATTAAGCCATAAATTAAGTTAATAATTGTTGCAGAACGCGGATCATGGGCGTTAGTTTTGCTAGTGACAATTTTCTCGATTTGACCACCATGATTAATAAAAATGATGGTTTGCAGGAGTAGCATAACTGTTAGAGATAAAACTAACCATGTTGCCGCTAACTTTCTGGGAAGATAGGCGAAAATATTAGCAAAATCTTGCATTAACCATTGACTCCAGAGAAACCCGGTGGATAACCACTGTAAAACTACCCAGATTTTTTGAGGTTCTTTATTAACTGTTTCTAGGAAAAAGTTTTCTAATCGATAAATAATTCGATAGATGACTAACCCCACTATAACAGCAAGAGCATAACCCCAAGCGGATTTAACTAACATTTCATCTAGAGATTGGGGAGCAAAAACTGTTAAAACCAAAAAGGTTGTACTCACAGGTATTCCCCAAGTGGTGAGAATTAAAATTGCTAAGGGAGGAACGATATAAATCCAAGTAAAAGTTTCTGGGAAGGGAATCATTTCTAGTCGATTATAAGCCACATCTCCCTGATTAATATACCAACCAGCGATAAAAATCGAGGCTAAGATTATACTGGTGTACAGCCATAAAATCCACCAGGGACGTTCTTCATTGGCACTTAAAAAAGTCCCTAAAGTTTGTAGGGAATCGTTGGCAACAATCGCATAAGCTGATAGGATAAAGCCAGCAATCATCAAAAAATTACTCATAGACAAGTGAAAAAAAAATAAAACTTAAAGTAATACAAATCCCGTTCAAACAGTAGAGAAAAGCGCAGAGGTAGGAGAGCGGGAAGTGGGGAAGTGGGAATAAACGAAAACTTCCTACCTCCCCATTAATATAACTGCTATAACTCCTTAATTTTGCTTTAAAAAATCCCTCGCTAGATAGAAAGCAGCTAAACTACCAGAGACGGTAATTTCCTGTGGATTAATTTCCTGTAAAGGTCGAAGAATAACTTCAATTTCCTCGGTAATATCTAACTTTTGTTGACCTGTGGGAGTAGCATTAAGAGCCAAAAAAATATGAATTCTGTTAGTATCTTTAACGGGATTATCGTACAAAACAGCCAGAGGTATTAGAGAATCACTTTGATAACCGGTTTCCTCCTCGAATTCCCGACGCGCTGCCGCAGTAATATCATCTTCACCCGCATCTACTGCTCCGGCAGGAAATTCCAATAAAATTTCCTTAACTCCGTGACGATATTGACGGACAAAAACCAATTGATTATCCCCAGTAACTGGAACAACTAAAACAATTTCAGGACGAATATTAACGAAATAATCATCGATAACTTGTCCGGAGGATAACTTCACCGCGTCTTGACGGACTTGACACCAACGATTATGAAAAACTAGCTCGGATTTAATAATTTGCCATTTTTTTAAATTAGTCATCGACAATCCTGTTATAATTGCAGTGAAATTACTAAACTTTTTCTCAGATAATTATAGCTATCTAGGGACTATTCCTGATAAGATTTAATTTTATACTCCCATCTCCCATGTCGTTAATTCAATGGTATCCCGGTCATATTGCCAAAGCGGAAAGAAAACTCAAGGAACATCTTAAACTCGTGGATGTGGTCTTAGAAGTGCGCGATGCTCGCATTCCCTTAGCTTCCCATCATCCGCAGGTGGACGATTGGATTGGCAATAAACCGCGCTTGTTAATCTTAAATCGTCTCGATATGATTCCCGAATCTGCCCAGCAACAATGGGTAACATGGTTTAAAAGTCAAGGAAAAACCGTCTATTTTACTAACGCTAAACAGGGAGAAAGAGTTAAAGCAATTATCAAAGCGGCGGAAAAAATTGGCGATGAAATTAACCAAAAACGTCAACTAAGAGGAATGTTACCGCGTCCAGTGCGGGCTGTGGTGATCGGGTTTCCCAATGTGGGCAAATCTGCCCTGATTAACCGTTTATTAGGGCGAAAAGTCGTCGCCAGCGCCCGCAGGGCCGGAGTAACGCGACAATTACAATGGGTACGAATTTCCGACACCTTAGAACTATTAGATGCGCCGGGGGTGATTCCTTCCCGTTTAGATAATCAAAGGGATGCGGTGAAATTAGCTATCTGTGAGGATATTGGCGATGCTGGTTATGATAACCAAAGGATAGCGGCGGCTTTTGTCGATTTATTAAGAGAATTACAGTATGAAGGACTTTTAGAATCTCGTTATGGGTTGAATACTCTAGACATGACCGGGGAAGATTTTATCGAAAAATTGGCCAATCTCAAATATCAAGAAGATAAAGAAAGGGCAGCCATGCAGTTACTCAATGATTTTCGTAAGGGAATAATCGGGGCTATTCCCTTAGAATTGCCCCCTTCCTCTTGAAATCGCCTGTTTTTAACTCAATAGTTAGGGTCTGCTGAAAAAGTTTTTCCTAGGGGCAGGGTGTAGGGTGTAGGGTGTGGGGTGTGGGGTTTTACCGATTTTGAGGGGGTCAATTACCTAATTTTCAGGGAAAAAGTAGCTGAATTTCCCCCTGATCACTCCCATATCTGGTA
>NZ_JASJFB010000228.1:0-15432 GCF_030065455.1 Microcystis sp. M53602_WE12
CAGTGACTAAGTAGGTGGGTGGAATTAAATATAAGATGAACGTAGGTTGGGTTGAAGCATGAAACCCAACTCCCGCATGGGTTACGCTACCGCTAACCCATCCTACAAATAATTGTGCCTCCCTACTTAATTGGAAGCAAGTAGCAATCCCTTTGCTATAATAGGGTCTGCTGAAAAGGTTTTTCCTGGTGGCAGGGTGTGGGGTGTGGGGTTTTACCGATTTTGTTCCTACCTCACCATTAGGATAACTGCTGTAAATGAAATAACCGACTAATGAAAAAGATAATATTGACTTTATTAGCTTGGCTTTTAGTTGCTAACATGAATAGCCAAGGGGTTTTAGCAGTGACGCTCGATTTTCAATGGTTGGGAAATCAAGGCTATACAGCTAAAGGTTCTTTTAGTTATGATGAAAAAACGGCCCCGACTATCTTTTCGGAAAAAGGTTCGGGAAAAATGCGAGTTTTAGAAAATTTTCAAGTATCTTTTTATGATAACAGTGGTCAAGAGATCGCTAAATACGATAATGTCAGCCAGGGAATTTCCTCGGCTAATTATTTTCAGTTTAATTTTAATACCAAAACCGGTCAAGTTTTCGGCTCGATCGATCTGGGGGGTGAAGGGATGGGGGAAATCTATCTTCAAGGGGTGGTTAACGATAATTTGGCCCTCTTGCGGGTGGAGTCGGTAGATCTGGTCATGGATGAGGATGATTCACCAGAAATTATCACTCAGTTTTAACTAGGGTTTGCTGAAAAAGTTTGTTGGTGGGGTTAGGAGTCAGTAACCGGTCGTTTCAGGCTTTGTTATCCTCTTTTTTTGTACCAGTTTATGTACTAAAAGAAGGATGATGCAAGGTTTTTGAAGGTCTTAATCCTATTTTCGCAGCATGAACATCGGAGTTTTAGCAGGTCAAAAGCCTTATTTTAAAAGGGTTTTACCATTATTCAGCCAACCCTAACTAAATCGATCGGGAAAATAGGGATTATCCTAGCCTAATTTTTCCGCTAATTCTAACCAGCGATCGGTTAAATTATCAATTTTTTGACTTAATTGAGCTAATTCTTCGGTCAGAGCGGTTATTTTGGTAAAATCTTCTAGGGGTTCTCCATAAAGTACCTGTTCAATTTCGGCTTTTTTTGCTTCTAAAATTGGTATTTGTTTTTCGATATCTTCGTATTCTTTTTTCTCTTTAAAAGAGATTTTTTTATTGACAGGTGACGGAGAAGCTTTAACAGTTTTTGGGGTGACTTTTTTTTCTTTTGGTTCCTCCTCCTCTTTTTTCTGATCGAGATAAAGGGAATAATTGCCTGGATATTGACGGATATTACCCCCGGTTTCAAAGGCAAAAATAGTATCAACTACTCGATCGAGAAAATAGCGATCATGGGAAACAACAATCACACAACCGTTAAAGTCCTCTAAATATTCTTCTAAAATTGCTAAAGTCTGCACATCGAGATCATTGGTGGGTTCATCTAGGATTAAAACATTAGGCGCACTCATCAAAACTCGTAGTAAAAATAAGCGTCTTCTTTCCCCTCCAGAAAGTTTATAAATTGGTGCATACTGTTGATCGGGAGGAAAGAGAAATTTTTCTAACATCTGGGAAGCGGTAATCACGCTACCGTCTAGGGTTTTGACTAATTCGGCCACACTTTTCAGATATTCGATCACTCTTTGATTTTCGTTGATATTGAGATCATCGGATTGTTGATCGAAGTAACCAATATGAATAGTGGAACCGATGTCAACCGTGCCTGAATCGGGGAGAGTTTTCCCGGTAATAATATCCATGAGAGTAGATTTTCCTACCCCGTTACTGCCAATAATACCGATGCGATCTTCGGGAGTAAAAATATAGGTAAAATCTTTAATTAAAGTATGATCGCCGTAAGCTTTCGAGATCTTTTCTACTTCAATAACTTTTTTGCCGATGCGTCTTCCTGCGGTGGCAATATCGACTTTTCCTTCCACCTGTTTAAATTCCTTATTACCCATTGCCTGAATGCGATCAATCCGCGCTTTTTGTTTGGTGCTGCGTGCTTTTGGTCCCCGGGATAACCATTCTAATTCCCGTCGTAAAACTCCCGCGTGTTTGCGTTGACTACTGGCGATCGATTCTTCCGCTAAAGCTTTTTTTTCTAGATAATAGGCATAATTACCGGAATAAGTAGATAAATCTCCCCGATCGATTTCAATGATGCGATTAGTCACTCGATCGAGAAAATAGCGATCGTGAGTAATTAATAATAATCCTCCCCGAAAACGGGACAAATAACTCTGTAACCACTCCACGGAAAGCGCGTCTAAATGGTTGGTGGGTTCATCCATCAATAAACAGTCAGGATCGGCTAAAAGTGCGGTAGCGATGGCGATTCTTTTGCGATATCCCCCCGATAAATCTCCCACGCGAGCATTAAAATTATCGATGCCCAGTTTACTTAAAATAACTTTAGCATTGGTTTCTAAATCCCAGGCGGCAAGTTTATCAATTTGTTGCGAAACCCTTGACAAACGTTCCATAATAGTATCCAGATTTTCTGGCTCATGGACAAGGCGATCGGACAATTCCTCGTATTCCTTAATTAAAGTCATACTTTCGCCACTATCGGCGAAAACCTGCTCTAAAACCGTTTTATCATTGTCTAGATCGGGTTGCTGGGGTAAATAGACGATTTTCATCCCGGAATTGATTTGAATTTCGCCACCATCGATCGCTTCTAATCCGGCGATCATTTTCAATAGGGTCGATTTTCCCGATCCATTCGTACCGATCAGGCCGACTTTATCGCGATCATCGAGGCTAAAACTGGCATCTTTGAGAATTTCCTTGATACCGAAGTCTTTTTTGAGCGATCGAACCGTCAGCAGTGTCATGATTTCTGGGAATAATCCTTCTTTTCTAGTGTAGTGTCTGGACTAATGCAAAGGATAGATTAAGCAGGTTCTGCTGAAAAAGTTTTTCCCGAGGAAAAAAAAACCTGTCCCTAATGCCGACGATAACCAGAAAAGGGACAGATTGGCTCAATGGAATGAGATTATTTTCAGGGGCCAGACGGCATCAGGAATTACATCATGCCCATGCCACCCATGCCACCCATGCCACCCATGCCGCCCATGCCGCCCATGCCGCCCATGCCGCCCATATCGGGGGCTGCGGCTTCTTTAACGGGTTTTTCCACCACGAGGGCTTCCGTAGTTAAGACCATACCAGCGATGGAAGCGGCGTTTTGAACGGCTGACCGTACCACTTTAGCCGGATCGATAATTCCGGCGGCGATTAAGTCTTCGTACTTGCCGGTGAGGACATTGTAACCGACGCTAAAAGCGGTATCGCGCACACCTTCCACGATCACATCGCCTTCCACACCGGCGTTGTTGGCTAACTGACGCAGGGGGGCTTCTAGGGCTTTGGCGACGATATCGGCGGCGACTTTTTCCTCATCGTTAGTGAGAGAAGCTTTGAAAGCCTTCACCTTAGAAGCCAGATGAATCAAGGTTGTACCACCGCCCGGGACGATACCTTCTTCCACGGCGGCTTTGGTGGCATTGAGGGCATCTTCGATGCGGAGTTTGCGATCCTTGAGTTCGGTTTCTGTGGCTGCCCCGACTTTAATCACGGCCACACCGCCGGCTAATTTAGCGATGCGTTCCTGTAATTTTTCCTTATCGAATTCAGAATCGGTTTCTTCTAACTGTTTTTTCAGTTGGGCGAGACGTTTCTGCACATCGGCCTTATTGCGGCTGTCTCCGGAGGCGACAATAATTGTATTGTCTTTCTCTAGGGTGATTTTTGCCGCTTGCCCCAGCAGATCGAGGCTAACCGTGTCAAGACTTAAGCCCACTTCTTCGGAAATCAGACGACCGCCGGTGAGGATGGCGATATCTTGTAAAACCGCCTTGCGACGTTCCCCAAAACTGGGGGCCTTGATAGCGACGACATTTAAGACACCCCGGGCCTTGTTGACCACTAGAGTGGCTAAGGCTTCGCCGTCCACATCTTCGGCGATAATTAATAGGGGACGACCTTGACGGGCAACGGCTTCGAGGACGGGGACTAATTCAGCGATCGCACTGATTTTTTTATCGGTAATCAGGATCAGGGGGTTGTCGTACTCGACGATCTGTCTTTCTTGATCGGTGATGAAATAGGGAGAGATATAACCGCGATCAATCTGCATCCCTTCCACTACTTCTAATTCCGTGGTTAGGGATTTCGATTCTTCCACGGTGATTACGCCAT
The DNA here is from genome assembly GCF_030065455.1 of Microcystis sp. M53602_WE12. NCBI lineage: Bacteria > Bacillati > Cyanobacteriota > Cyanophyceae > Chroococcales > Microcystaceae > Microcystis > Microcystis sp. M53602_WE12. The sequence continues at coordinate 4,247 of NZ_JASJFB010000228.1, forward strand.
CGGTGGTGACTTTTTCCATGGCGGCGGCGATCATTTTTCCCACTTCTTCATCGTTGCCGGAAGAAACGGTGGCCACTTGAGCGATCGCATCTCCAGCGATCGGTTTAGCGACGGCGGCGATTTCTTCCACCAGATAGGCGATGGTTTTGTCCAGTCCGCGTCTTAAAGCGACGGGATTGGCCCCGGCGGTAACGTTTTTCAGACCTTCTTTAATTAAAGCCTGGGCGATGATGGTGGCGGTAGTGGTGCCATCTCCCGCTAAATCTTTGGTTTTTGCCGCTACTTCCTGAATTAATCTCGCCCCGGTGTTTTCGAGGGGATCCGACAATTCGATTTCTTTGGCGACGGTGATGCCGTCATTAACGATCTGGGGGGCGCCGTATTTCTTTTCTAACAAGACATTGCGTCCTTTCGGACCGAGGGTGATTTTTACCGCATCGGCCAAGGCGTTGACACCTCTTTCTAGGGCGCGACGGGATTCATCTTTAAAGGCAATGATTTTGGACATGGTATCGCTGTTGTGATAGGACTCCTTATAGTTAATTTAGCACTCTTAGGGCTTGAGTGCTAATCCCGGTGTGCGGTTATTGAGGAGATCAGGGTGTTATCTCCCCACGGCAGACTGAATTGAGTTAAAAAAATAAAAATTTATCAAGATTTATGAATAATTGCAGAAAATCAATGATAACTATTGTAGCATCGGGGAGATAATCGAATTTTAGCCCATTTTCGCCTTTTTTTTAGGAGAAGACAATCATGATTAATCCGAATCATGCTATCGAACAAAAAATTAATCAATTTATTCTAGAAACCCAAAATAAATTTAGTCAGGATAAATCAGCTACCCTTGCTAGTTACCAAACAGAAGCCAAAACAATCACTCAAGAGACTAATAATTTAAGAGATGAACTTATTCAAAAACTAGGTGAATTAACTTTTTCAGACCCTTTACCTAGCAGAGAAGAATTAGAAAAACAAATAATAGCTCATATAGATCAGCTTGTGGAGACAATCAACCTTTTATCTACGGGTAAAAGTTCAGAAACTCCTCTTGATACTTTAAGCCAAGAAACTGATAGTTTAGTTGCAACAATTACGACTCTATTCGATGCTAATGCTAACGTTCCAAACTTGCCAAAACTTAAGGAAAAGCTAACTGCTTGGCAAACAAAAGTTAAAGATACTTTGGTTAAATTTTCCACGACTGTGGAATTACAACAGAAAAATGAGTCTTTGATTGCTGAACTGAAGGATAAATTAGACAAATATAGTTCAATTCCTGAAGTAGATGAACCCTTTGAAAAGTTAGTCAAGGAATTTAAAGATAATTCTGCACAACTACAAGTACAAGAAGCAAGTGTTTTATTTCAAACTTTAGACGATTTAATCAATGAAATTAAAGCTAGAGATGAGGTGATTAAACTAAATCAAAGAATTGATACTTTGCTGGGAAAAACTAAAGAACAAGTAGCGGGATTCCCTCCAGAATTAGACCGGGAAGTACAGGGAGAATTAGCCAAATTAATTATAATACTAGGGATAGCGCAGGTGGAACTCATCAACAGTTCCAAAGCTTGGGATATCATGCAAGTAAAGTCGGTGGTAGATGCTGGAGAAATTGCGATTAAATCTTTAACAGGTCAACCTAATATTATTTTGGCACAAAAATTACGCTATGCTGCCGAAACAGGATTAAGAAAAACCCAGATGGGTTTTTGGAATGGTCTAGCCGAATTCAGAGGTAATCTTTTCCATTCTATCAAAATACCTACAAAAGTTTTAATTGGATTAGTGTTAGCTCTCCCTTTGAATTGGGGTATTATGAACTCCCCTCCAGTGAAGGATTTGCTTATGCCCTTACCTCCAATCTCAAATTCTAGTAACCAAAATACTGAGGACAAAGATGGAAATTTTAGACTCTTGATATTGATATTGATGACAGGGACTTTAGGGGGAGCAGTTAGTCTTCTAACTCGTTTGCAAGACTTTGATAATCCCAAAAATCAAAAATATGACGATGACTTATTGCCATTGTCAATTGGTTTAACCAAACCCATTTTAGGGGGAAGTTTCGCTTTCTTTATTCTGCTAATTCTTAACTCTAGCATTTCTCCCTTACAAATTCGGACTGACAATGGAAATAAGGGGAATGACACCTATTTATATGGACTTTTGACAATGGCTTTTGTGGCTGGATTTAGCGAACGTCTTATTCCCGATTTAATTAATCAAGTGGAGAAAAAAGTAACTGTAGAGGCTAGTTCCACTGGACAGGGACTACCTCCAACGATTTTGATCGCTCCGCCTATCGCAAGTTTAGCATTAAACGGGGAGAAAGAATTTAGCATTAATCCCGTTGGTAACTACACCATCACAATCTCACCGCCAGAAAGCGGTAAAATTGATAAAAATACCACTGATGCCAAATTTACCTACACTGCACCCCCACAAGGAAATGCTGGGGATACAATTACTATTACTGCTACTTCTGATTCCGGACAAACTGCCAAGGCTACGGTCACTTTAACTGCATAAAAAAAGACCGAGAGAGCCTTCTAGTTTGACAAAAAAGGATAACTCCCATTTACCCCGATTTCGGGTTAATGGGAATAGCCAAGGCTTGAACTTGAATTTTTTTTAACTCGGAAACTAATCGAATCGCCTGCTGTTCGTAGAGGGGGGCGCCGAGAGTCGCTGGCAAATTTTCCATGAGATCGCTGGCGGTTTTCAGGGGACAATTAGAAAAACGACTGATCACGGTGGGTGCTTCTGCGGCAATATTGCGGTTAAAGGCTTTTTCCACCCGCACGCGCCAAGTTTTGGGAGTGCGACGACCCTGTTCCACCCGTCGCAGTCCGTTGATAGTGGCCAGCACTACAATGCGATCGCCGATGCGTAAATTGAGATAATCTTCGGGCATTAATTTCGGGGCTTGCCGTTCTCGTTGGTGTAGGATCGGCACGACTCGATAACCGTAGGCAATATCCCCGATCGAGCTACCATTGAGAGTATCTCCAGCTTCGATCTCGTATTCTGTCACCAGAATCGTTTTTTGCGCCCAACGGAACAGATAGATGATATTTTCTCCGAAAGCGGCCCCCGTAAAGGCTTCTGCCGCTACGGTGTTGGTTCCCAAAATGTGAGAGCGGGGCAGAATTTGACTTAATTGTTGACTAAGGTTGTCGTCGGTGGTGCGGATGACTAAGTAGCTTTGGGGGTTGAGTTTGCGGGTGGTTAGGGCTACTTCTAAATTGAGGATTTCGTCATCAGTAACAATCGCTATACTTTTAGCCCTATCTAAATTGACATTTTTTAAAGATTCTTCGATATTTCCCGTCATCAGGGGCATTTTTGGCAGGATAGTTGCATCAAAATCCCTATTTAAGCTGACCCCGACGATCGCCTGTTGCATTTCTAGTAATAAATTAGCCACTTCTTTGCCGACTCGACCTAAGCCCACAATAACGATATGATTCTGTTGGGGAACTGGGGGACGGTTAGGGATAAATTGAAATCTTGATGATAATAAAGTTTCTGTCAAAATGGCATAGAGAACCCCGATAAAAGCGGTTCCAGCTAAGGTTAAAAAGAGACTAAATAGCTGCATCCACCAGGGAACCGCATTTAAATCTTCGGGGTTAGAGGCACCGAAAACATCACCGTAACCACCTAATAAAAGAATCGCCGTTCCTGAAAGAGCGGAAATAAAGGAAGCTCTCGGGGCGTAGAGATGGAAAAGAAAAGTCCCGATAATTACCAGCAGGATAATGATAAATACTGACATGAAAGCCACCCGGTGAATTTGCTGCTGAAAACTCAATTGCCAGAATTGTTGGATTTCTTTGAGCAATTTTTGCCAAAAATGCCGCAACTTCTGGCGAGAATTTGAAGGTTTCTGGCGGGTAGCATCGATGTTTTGATAGGTAGTTTCGATGGTGGTAATGGTATCACCGGCCCCGATAGTGGTGGTGGGGGACCATTGATAAAATCCGGCCCTTAAAGGTTCATCGGGGGCTGTGTGTGCTAACAGACGACGGGTGGGGGTATTTAAATCACCTAAAAAGCGATCGAGTAAACCATCTTCGGGGCTAATTTGTCTCTGGATAATCCGCAATTTCTGACCGTCGAGATGCAAAAAACCGAGGGTTTCCGTGCCTAATGTGGCTAAAGCAAAGGCATTGGCGGGTAGTTGGGTGGGTTCATAGGCGATAAAATTGCCTAAACGTTCCTTAAGTAGCTGATTGAGATTATCTTTAGAAGAACGCACCACTAAGCGGGTAAGGGGATTTAATTGCCGAATAATTAGGGCAGTAGTGGCATTAATTCGCTCATCACTGGTGACAATTAAAGCAGCCCGACAGCGATCGATTCCCGCTCTTGCTAAAATGTTTTTTTGACGACAATCACCGATAATTATTTCCTCTAATAAATCGGGAAAATCATTAATTTCCCAACTGGGAGGCTGTATTAGTTCGATACCGACGACGCTAACCCCAAACTCTTTTAAAGACTTGACGCAGTGTTGTCCGAGACTACCCAATCCACAAACTAAAAAGCGATCGGCTAACTTGACATTACCATGGACAAAGCTGAGAGATTCTTGGTTCATAGATTCTGCTTGTCTTAAAAAATAGAATGCTTTTTCAAAATTCCGATCCCCCCTGCCCCCCTTGATAAGGGGGGTGCTGATCTCCCCTTAATCTAGCCTTAATTTTTTCTTAATAAGAAGGGTGTCTGACAATTTTTAACACCCACCTAATTATAACATACCAGCGTTTTTATTGCGTACTCGTTGATACATTTCTTCCATATTTAATTGGGAAGCAACGAAGTAATAAACTCCAGCAATATATTTACAGGGATTTTGTCAATCGGGACAGGAATAATTAGTTCAGCTTTTTTCTGAGGGAAAAACCTAAATAGTGATTTCAGCTTTCATCGACTTGACTTTTAAACTAACTTCGGGATGAGATTGCTTTAATCTTGCTTGATAAACCTGAACATTGGTTCCAGCTTTTGATACTCTAGAAGCGACAATATAGCATTCTTTTTTAGATTTTTTATGTCTTTCTTGTAAGCAAGAATGATTTAGAGTTGACAATAATTGATCATAAGCTTGTTCAATATTTTTACCCTTGAGTTCAATATAAAGAGCCAAGCTACAGGGACTATCAATTTCTAACAGCCAGTCGCATCTTTTTCCCTCGATGATTAAACAATTATCTATTTTTATCTTAGTAATTAATTTCTGACTATTATTATTGACGATGAATTCTTTCCCATTTTCCTTAACTTTGACTATTTTATTATTATTGCATTCAGAACAGTGACTAATATCCATTATTGTTGAGCCTTTCTTTCTAAAATTTCTTCAAACTCTTGACTAAGTTCATCGGAGACAGCATCGAGGTTATTGATACCAATCAAGTTCACCTCTGTATCTAAGATACTTTGAGTTTGTCCGTTGCTAATTGTGTAGGCTGACACATCTTGAAATTGAATAGTATTTTTATAACCTAAAGATTTTTGTGCTTTGACAGGCTCAACGTTAGCTGCCATGATTTTATTATTCAAAGCTGTGAGAATGTAGGGACTATGGGTAGTGAGAAAAAAACGACAATTTTTATTAGCATAAAGTAAGGTAAATAGTTCTACCATATCTCTTTGAGCGGAGGGAAAAAGATGGGTTTCAGGTTCCTCAATGAAAAATTGATTAGATTCGTGAGTGGCAAAAAAGGGGAAAACTAAGAGAATTAATAACATTGGTAAGGCTTCTTGTTGTCCGCTTGAAGCATCAATTAAGTTAATCTTTCTCCCATCGGCATGATAAAGCCAATCTTGATCTTTTTCTCTTCCATAGCTACCCGATAGAATTTTTTCAGTAATTAATTTAATTTGATCATAAAGTTTTTTATCATCTTTTTTATATAGGAATAAACTTTCTGATTCATTAATTATTCTGTATTGGCGTTGAGCATTTTCATAATTAGAGCCAAAGTTGATAATGAGAGGATCAAGATCAAAATTATTAGCTAAAAAGGCAAAAATATTATTGGTCAAGTATTTAACAAACAGAGTGCGACCAGCTGGAATAAAGAAGATTTCTGTGGGTATAAATCCTTCTCGATCTTTAAATAAGTCAGAAGCAGAAAGATTATTTTCGATGTATTCAAGAGCTTTTGAGCTTGATTTTAAGCTATCATCTCTATCCAATCGTCTTATCTGTCTAATGATTCTATTATAAAGCTGTTTAAAATTTTCTGAATAGGTGAATGTTAATTTATAATATCCATCGGAACTTTCTTTATGTCTTTCAATAATAAAAGTAGTATTTTTAAAAGCATAACTTATTTTAAAGGACTGATCTTTCCACGCATATCTAGGAAATAGCTGCTCGAAATCTTGCAGCACCATGCGTCTGATAGCTTTTTGATCCTTAGCATTAAAAGCATAAATTTTAATCTTTAAAAACAAAAATGTTTCAAATAAAAAAACTAATTTAGCAATAATACTTTTACCAGTGGACTGTTCACCGATGATAACATTAATTTTTTTAATCTCTATTTCCGCATACTTAATAATCAGAAAATTTTTAATAGTTAAGGATTCCATTGTGTCTCTCTTATGTCCAGTCTCATAACAATACTAGCAGGCTAGGGGTAGATTTTCAATTACTGTCAGTTGTTAACCTGTTTATTCTAATCTACCCTCCTAATGGATAGATATCTAAGTCAAAAAGTCAGCAATTTAGCTACAGCGTTTCTGATCAAGATAAAGTGTAACCTAATTTGACATCGGGACTGACTCCTGACTCCCCAAAAGGAAAACTTATATTTTTTTAAAGTATCCCTGCATTTTTATTGCGTACCCGTTGATACATTTCTTCCATTACCTCGATAAAGGAAGTATCCTTATCCCAAAACGCAGGATAATCACCAGCTTTTTTAATGACAATTGCGGGAATAGTTGCGGATTTAACTAACTGAGGATTTTCTGGTAAACGGTGATGAGAGTGCCAAAATTCTTTGAGATCAATTGTTTCTGCTGCCGGTATGGTTTCGGGTTTAGTGTGATAGGAGATAACGGGGTTAAGAGGAATTTTTTCCTCTTGGATGGAGGAGGAAAGCAGCTTACCGAGGGGAGTTTTTGCTAACTCTTGCAGTAATTTTTGACGAGAGATACCCCGTAATTCAAATAAGAGGAAAGGATCCTGATCTAATTGGGAAGCAACGAGGTAATAAACTCCAGCAATATGTTTACAGGGATTTTCCCAATCGGGACAGGAACAATTGGTGATAAAATCCTTTTGACTGTGGGGTAATAAGTGCAGATTCAGATCGCTAAATGCTTCATCAATATTATCGGGAACTTCTTTGAGCAGCAGTTTAGAGATCATACTCGCTCTTGAACCAAGATTATATAAAGCTTGTGACCACTCTGCTTTAGTAATTGGTTTAATCTCGATACTCACCCTATACAAAGGTTCTTTGTAAACTCCAAAGTAGGGATTAATGGAACCTCGCACCTGAGCAGTAATTAAATTACCATCAATTTTATAATTCTTGACTTTATCATTTTTAGCGTAGGAACGTCCTCGACTCAAACGCGCTGAGTCGGTAAATTCCTCTAATGCTTCTATAAAGCGTTGTCCCCACCAAGTTTTACTAAATTTATTCATAGGTTTACCTCGATTAAATAATTGTCTGTTTATTCAATGCGATTAACTGACGAAAACTTTCGTTATCTAATTCCGTTAACCAGGATTCATCATTACTAACAATAGCATTAGCTACCTTTTTCTTTTCCTCGATCATTTCATCAATTCTTTCCTCTAAGGTTCCCAAAGTGACAAATTTATGCACGAAAACATTTTTTTGTTGACCAATTCTAAAAGCGCGATCGGTTGCTTGATTTTCCACCGCAGGATTCCACCAACGATCGAAATGAAAAACATGATTTGCTTTGGTTAAAGTAATGCCAACTCCCCCAGCTTTTAAGGATAAAATAAATATGGAAGGTTCTGTTTCGGGATGTTGAAATTCTTCGATCATTTGTTCTCGTTTTGGTTGAGAAGTCCCCCCGTGAAGATAATAGGTATTGTAGCGAAAAGTTTGTTTGAGGTACTTTTGTAAGGAGTCACCGATTTCAGTAAATTGAGTGAAAATTAGCAAACTATCTCCCTCTAAAATTACTTCTTCTAGCATTTCTCCCAAACGCTCTAACTTATGCGATCGCTCAGGAGTAAAAGCGCTGTTATCCTGTAAAAATTGACGGGGATGATTACAAATTTGTTTCAAGCGCATCAGGGTAGATAAAATTAATCCTTTGCGTTTTATTCCCTCCGCTTCTTCTAATTGTTTTTCCACTTCTTTGATGACAACTTCGTAGAGAGAAGCTTGTTCTTTAGTTAAATTACAATACTGTTTGTTTTCCACTTTGTCAGGTAAATCTTTAATTATCTGCTTATCGGTTTTTACCCGACGCAGAATAAAAGGTTCCACTAATTTTTTGAGAACCGTGGACTGGAGACGATCATTTTGTTTTTGGATTGGCACTTCAAACGCTTTACGAAATTGAGTTTCTTTACCTAAATAACCGGGGTTAAGGAAGTTAAAAATTGACCATAAATCAAGCAGTCTATTTTCTACTGGAGTTCCCGTTAATGCGAGACGATGTTGTGCAGATAAACTTAAGATTGCTTTAGTTTGTGCTGCTTTAGGATTTTTGATATTTTGTGCTTCATCAATTACTAAACGTTGCCAAGATTGCGAGTTAAATAATTTCAAATCCTTGCGAACTAAGGTAAAAGAAGTAATGACGATATCCTTTTGACTAGCTACTGTCTGAAATTCGCTCTCATCTTGATAGCGCTTACTACCATGGTGAATTAAAACCTGAAGATGGGGGGCAAATTTTTCAATTTCTTTTGCCCAATTTCCCACCACAGAAGTGGGTGCGACTAGCAGAGTTGGCAAAACATTATTATCTCCCTCTCTTTCCCCAATCAATCTAGCAATTACCTGTAGGGTTTTTCCTAATCCCATATCGTCAGCAAGACAACCATTTAACCCCAATTGTTCTAGGTATTGAATCCAGGCAACTCCACGCTTTTGGTACTCCCGCAGCGTTCCTTGTAATTGGGGAGGATTTTCGATCGGTTCTAGTTGACTAGGATTTTGTAATTTCTCTAGCATAGAACCCAAAAATTCATCGGTTTCAACAATAATCTCCTCTGGGGATTCGGCAGCTTTTTTCATTAATTCAATCAGATTCATTTCAGGATTTTCCTGCTGATATTTCTCCCAAAAATCCAGCATTTGCTGCATTTTATTTTGTTCTAATTCTACCCATTGACCTCGAAATTTAACTAGGGGTGTTTTGGTGTTAATTAATTGTTGCCATTCCTCTTGGGTAATAGTTTCTTCACCGATGGCTAGTTCATATTGATATTCAATGATGTTTTCGAGGCTAAAAATACCTTTACTAACGGGGGTAGATTTGCCTGATTTAGACGTAGTTTTTAGCCGAACTTTGGCGCGTTGACGACCTTCGGGAGTCCACCAAGCTGGAATAATCACTTTATATCCCGCATCTTCTAAAATCCAAGCAGTTTCTTTTAAGAAAGTAAAAGCTTCTGTAAGGTTGAGAGAAAATCCCGTCGGTTTATCCGTTTCTAATCCTTGCCAAATGGGGGGATAAATACGGGCAGCATAACCCAAACTTAGTAAAATATTTTTGTCTAAATCCTGACCAAAATGCGCTCGTATGCTTGTTCTAGTTTCAGGTACTGCATACCAATATTCGTCTAATTCTAATCGCAGGGAGGGGTCTTGTTTAGAGATGAGGATAAAAGTAATTTGCCACTGTTCAATATTATTTTCTGGGGCCTCCGTTAGTTTAAAACCAAGGCTAAAACTAGATATATTTTGGTCTCCTAGTAATTGCTGTCTCCAAGTTTGCCACTGTTGATATTTTTCTAAAGCGGCAGCGGTTTGCAGAAATCCAGCAGCCTTAGTCACAGAGAAGCAATCACCTATAATTGTCTCGCTAATTTTTTTATCAAAACTGGCAGGAATTGCCGTATTAGTGACAATTTCATTGAGGAGACATTCGGAGAAGTGCCGGAGTAGGGTTTTGGGATCGTATAATTGTGGCGAAGCATGGGGATTTTCAGCGCCGGCAAGACAAATGCGGGGAAGATATTCGAGATAGTGATCGAGATTGGGTTCGTAGGTTGCTGATATAATTTCCCAAAGAGGGTAGATGGCAAAGTTAGCGGTTTTCTGGTTATTTGTGGCTAATTCTCGATATTTAAAGGCAGGAATATAGTTATCTTTGAGAATTATTTCTTTAAAAGCTTGACTGTAGTGATACCAAAAAAGTAAATCTGCACCTAACTGAATCTCTGAGGAGTTGTAAAGACAGATAAAGTGCAGATCATTGAGCAGTTTAAGTACAGGATTAAGGGGATAACAATCAATTTGCCAAGATTGCCATTGGCTATTTTCTGGGGGTTCTTTTTCTAGATAACGTAGTAATTCTAAGGAGGGTAAAGGTTGATTCTCGTGACTAGGTAAAAGAAAGTAGCGGGGGACAAATTGCCGACTAAGAGGATTATAATTCGATTGAACTATTCCTAACTCTCCAGTGAGAAAGCTAGTTAATTCTTCTTTGCTTAACTGAAAAGGATGATAATTATCAGCAGTGGTGCGACTCTTTTTCGGGGTGCTAGTTTCTCCCCAAAGATAAAAGCTACCCTTCTGAATAAATTCATCCGTTGATTGGGGAATCCAAGTACCGTGAAGAATTTTCATGGTTTTTAATGAGTACAAAATAACTTAAATGAGGGCAATACTTAGCCTCTAGAAAAATTGTAGCGATTATGGGAGGATTCTCCACACTTTTTTGTCCCTTTGCGAACCCAGAAGTCCTCTGGATAAGAGAAAAAGGTTATTGACTCTCCCCCGCTAACCGCTCGCGCGGTGTAGCGGGGGATTCTCGGTTCTTAGGCTTTTAACTAGATCGACCTGGTTTAACCCGGTCGATCCCCGTCAAATCGCCTCCGCAAGCGTTTTCTAACACGGTCAGTCCGACCGCATTTTTTCCTCGGTTCTCAATTACCTTCGCTGATGCCGTATCTCTCGGTTCAATGTGGCCGCAAGAATCACACCGGTGAACTCTTTCCG
>NZ_JASJFB010000615.1:0-2321 GCF_030065455.1 Microcystis sp. M53602_WE12
AAGTATCGGTCTGCACGCGGGTTTAATCTGGGCATACTATATATTAAATGTGGGTCAGTTAATTAAATACACTGGTACTGTTCCCGATTGGTTAACTGGAATCGATAAAAATCCTTTAGCGGGAGTGATGGGTTTACTTTTCCTGACAATTCTCGCTATCTGGATCAGAAAAAAAGCAGTTTTGAGTGAACGATAGGGGATTAAATCAATTACTATAAAGGGGAAATTGCCCATGAGAGTTATAGCCGATGAATCGATTATTATCTTTTCTAGAATATCGCCCGCGTTTGCGTAATATCCTATCTTTTTGTTTCTCTCTTATCGTCATGCTGTTGATCGGTGTAGGCAAAGTCACAGCACAAGATTTAAATAATTCTACTCTGGATTTAGTTGCTAATCTCTGGATGTTAATAGCCGGCTCGTTAGTATTCTTTATGAATGCGGGTTTTGCCATGCTGGAAACGGGTTTTTGTCGTACTAATAACGCCACTAATGTCTTAGCTAAAAACCTAATTGTCTTCTGTGTTTCTGCCTTGGCTTATTGGATGTTTGGTTTCGGTTTAATGTTTGGCAATACATCAGCACTAGGGAATAGTTTCTCTGGTGATACAGGATTTTTCTTGGAAATTTTAACCCCTAATAATCAATACAGTCAATTCCAAGAACTGTGGACAGGTCGTTCAATTGCCACTTTATTTTTCTTTCAATTAACTTTTGCGGGAACTGCGGCGACCATTGTATCGGGAGCAGTGGCAGAAAGGGTTAAATTTTGGGCATTTTTGCTATTTAGTTTCTTTTTAGTTGCTTTTTCTTATTCTCTGACAGGACATTGGATTTGGTCATCGGAAGGATGGTTATATAACTTATTTAAGTTTCGAGATTTTGCCGGTTCAACGGTGGTGCATTCGGTGGGAGGAATGGCCGGATTAGTGGGTGCTTGGTTGCTAAAACCGAGAGATGGACGTTTTGGTTATAATCGCAAAACCGATAGTTATGAAGAAAAAGAAAGAGGAAATTTTGCTCCCCATCAGTTAGGATTTGCAACCCTTGGTTGTTTCATTCTTTGGTTAGGATGGTTTGGTTTTAATGGTGGTTCGGCGGTAAATTTGGATAATGTCCCTATGGCAATTACTACCACGATGATTGCCGCTCCCGCTGGGGGAGTTTTGGCATTAATTCTTAATCCTTTAATCGGTCGCAAGGCCAGTTTATCCACAATTATTAATGGCATTTTAGGTGGGTTAGTGGGGATCACGGCATCATCAGGTTATGTTGATATCAGATCAGCTATTATCATTGGTGGCATTAGTGGCATTATTGTCTTATTAGGAGAAGAATTTTTAATTAAAACTAAAGTAATTGATGATCCAGTGGGAGCAATTCCAGTACATCTTTTTTGTGGTTTTTGGGGAACAATAGCGGTGGGGTTATTTAGTAATAAAGATGCGAGAGAATTTGCCAATGGATTAACACAGGATAGTCCTATATCTCAAGTCGCTTTTCAATTTTTTGGATGGATTGTAGTCATGGCATTTACCTTTATTTTTAGTTTAATTCTCTGGCTAATGATTGGCAATCTCCTCTACTATATGCAAGTAATTGTTTTACGTCAAAAGAACCCACAGGTTAATTCCTCTCCTGTTGTCAGGAGTCAATCCTTCAATGTTTCTGACCTATTCTTTTTATTTTGGTCACGGGGAAGGGAAGGAATCCGAGTATCATTACCCGAGGAATTAACGGGTAGCGATGGGGTATTTAGTGATTGAAAAATTAATGTTTATTCAATAAGTTTTTGGCAATTTGGATTATCTTGCAAAGCTCGATCGATATCCGATTTCCAAGTTCTGTCATTATACCAACGTTTTGCCCAAGATTGAGCTTCTTTAAAGTTATCAGAAGATGGGGGGATTTTGCACAAAATTTCAAAACCACCTTCTCTACCCGGCACATCAGCGACAAAATTATTTTTAGCTAGTCCTATTGCTTGCTGAATTAACCTTAATTCATTTAATTGAGTCCCACACTTTTCAGGAAACTGATCACTTTGTTTACTTTTCAATTCTTGCAGTTGTTGAATAGTCCTGTCTAAGCTGATAGTAAAATCTCGTTTGGCACAAATTTCTGGAATACTAGGTGAGGGTGTCACCACAGGAGTTTTTGGTTGCCCAAATGACCAAAAAGTGGCTCTTCGGTAATTGTTATGCAATGGACGGGGGTTATAAGGGATGGAACCCTTATAGAGAAAGGCATTTAGCGATTTTTGTCAATTGTTTTTGCTCTAGAGCGAACTAATCAATTAAGTCTCTTGCCAGATAAGGATT
>NZ_JASJFB010000276.1:0-18842 GCF_030065455.1 Microcystis sp. M53602_WE12
AGAGCGACCATAAGACCAGAACAGAGTAAATCTGTTAAGGCAGGTGCGAAAAATCCTTCGGGAAAGAAGCAGAAACCTAAATCGTGAGGTTTGGGAATCGCCGTCCGTTTTACGGCGGCGAGGATGTCAACAATCTTGTCAAATTTTTGATTAACGTCCCTTTGTAGATTATCTATTTTTTGACTAACATCCTTAACGCTGTCTTTGATATCCTTTAAGACAGTTTCTAGGGAATAAGTGACGGTTTCTCCGGACATTCTGGTAAACTCCCCTTAGTTTCATCTTGATCCTTCTCCCATTCTTGCTTTATCCATGGGAGACTACCCTTTAATTATCACCCCAAAATATAGTGCCAGTGTTTGTTTCCCCAGCAGATACCGGCATCTGTCCCCTTTTGTCGATTAAATTTGTTAGATTTTGGAGGAGAAATGTTAACTTATTTTAAAATTTATGTTGAGCAGCACTGCTACCTATCCCATCGGGGGAACAGATATCGATCGCTTTGATTGTCGTCAAGTTTGGTATCCTATCTACTACGTCAAAGATTTAGACAAAAAGCAGCCCCAACGCTTTACCCTACTAGAAGAGGATTTAGTGATTTGGTGGGACAAAAATCAGCAAGAATGGCGAGTTTTCGAGGATAAATGTCCCCATCGTCTCGCTCCTCTCTCAGAAGGTCGTCTTAACGAAAGCGGACATCTAGAATGTCCCTATCACGGTTGGTCTTTTTCCGGGGGAGGAAACTGTGAATTTATTCCCCAACAACCGGAAAACAGTCAAGCTAACACCTCTCGACGCGCTTGTGTGCGCTCTTTTCCCACGGCTATCCGTCAGGGATTATTATTCGTTTATGCGGGTAATCCCGAAAATGCTCCCCTGACTGCGATTCCAATTATTGAACCCATGGAGGAGGATGCCGATGCTTGGATTTGTTTGGATACCTTTCGAGATCTACCCTACTCGGCCGTCACTTTAATCGAAAATATTATCGATTCTAGTCATGTTCCCTATACCCATCATCTCACCATCGGTAATCGGGCCAATGCCGCTCCTATGGAGTTAGAAATTATCGAGTCCAATCGTCAGGGATTTAAGGGAATTTGGCCCGAAGGACCGCGTAAAGGTAAATTAGGTCAACAATACAGCAATTTTATCGCCCCCGGATTCATTTACCACGATCTCACCTCGGAAAAGTTCGGACGGACTTTAACAGCTGTCTATGCAACTCCAATCCGTCAGGGAGAATGTCGTCTCTTTGCTCGTTTTCCCTTTAAATTTAACTCTAAACTGCCGAAATTCTTCATTAAGCTTACCCCCACTTGGTATTCCCACATCAATCAAAACGCTATTCTTGAAGATGATCAGATTTTTCTCTACTATCAAGAGCGTTATCTGCAAGCTCAGGGGGATAGTCGGAATTTTAGTCAAGCTTGTTATCTCCCTACCAAAGCGGATTTATTCGTGTTTGAGTATCGCAATTGGGTTAATCAATACCAAGCTGATCCTTTCGCCGGTCAACCTTTTCCCCCCCGACAATCAAAAGAGATTCTCCTGGAACGCTATCACTCCCATACCAAAAATTGTGCTGTTTGTCAAGGGGCTTTAAAAAATATTAATCGTCTGCGGGGGTTAACAATAGCGATCGCTATTGTTCTTGGTCTATCTTTACCACTTTTAGCCCTAATTTTCGGTCAATCGGCCCTCCTTCCCGTGACAGTGCTGACAGCATTAACTGTCCTTATGGTGGCAGTTTATTGGCGCTTGGGAGAACTGATAAAACAGTTTTATCAAGGACGGGAACTATTGCCGAGAAATACCGGCAAAAAGCGATAAAGCTGCCGAAAAAGAGCGGAAGTTAGGGAACCTGTTCCTCATTATCGACTTTGGGGGTTTGGTTTTGGGAAGATTGCTGAAGTTCTTGCCAGCGAGTTTCTGCCAGTTGTTTTTGTGTTTGCACTTCTCGGTCATTGGAACGATAACGAAGTGATTCTTGATAAGCTTGAATCGCTCGCTCGTATTGACCGAGTTTAAAGCAACTATTGCCTAAACTTTTCCAGGTTTCGGGGTTATCTTTTTGTCTTTGAATCGCCTGTTGATAGGCGATTATGGCTTGGGAATAGTCGCCTAAACGATACCAAGCGTTACCGATACCGATAAAAACTTCGGCTTTTTGGGAAGAAATGCGGCGAGCTTTTTCGTAGGATGCGATCGCTTCTTGAAATCTTTCCATTTGATGAAGTAATGCCCCTTGATTTAACCAAGCTTGATAATAATTAGAATTGGCTTTAGTTGCTTGAGTAAATGCCTCCAAAGCTTCTGACTTGCGGTCTAATTTTTGCAGAATAATCCCTTGACTATAGTGAGCTTGGGAAAATTGGGGATTAAATTGTCCGGCTTTGCTATAACTTTCTAAAGCATCATTAATTTTATTTAATTGATACAAACTATTACCTTTTTGATACCAAATTAAGGCATTATCCGATTCGAGCGCTAGAGCCTGATCGTAGGCTTTAACTGCCCCTTCATAATCCTCAATATTTTGTAATGACCAGCCTTTTTTATACCAGGTTTTGGCATCATTTTGCTGAAAAGTTAACAATTTGTCAAGAGCTTTTTGGGCGGCGGAATATTGTTGCAGTTCTAGATAGATATCGGCCTTACCTTGCCAAGCTTGACTAGCGGCAGGATTAAGAGATAAGACCCGCTCAAAACTTTCCAAAGCCTCTTGATTTTTGCCTAACTTATCTAAAGCTTGCCCGCGACCGAGCCAAGCTTGCCAAGCGGAATCTGGGTTAATTTGAATAGCTTTTTCGTAGGTATTTAAAGCTTCCGAGTATCTTTTTAAAGCTAATAAAGCATCAGCTTTTCCTTGCAATGCCTCAAGATAATCGGGATTAATTTTTAAGGCTTGACCATAGGAATTAAGGGCATCAGTATAGCGTTTGAGTTGATAAAAAGTCTGACCTTGTTGATAGTAATCAAGAGAATTACGAGAATTTTGCCAATAATCAAAACCCAGATAAGCGCCCGCTATTAAGCCAATTGTCCCAGAGACAACCAGGATTTTTGTTAGCCAAGATTTCCCTGGACGAGCAATCGGACCTTGAGGTTTCACCCCCTGGGTAGTTTTCGTGGCGAGATGATGAATTTTCCCTAATTTTCTCAGATCGATTAATGTTTCACCAGCGCTGGTATAACGCTGACGAAAATCATAGCGGATCATGCGCTCGATAACATCACTAAACTCGGTGCTAGTCATGGCCAAATGTTGCCAGAGAATTTCTCCCGTGCGAGAATCCAATGGAATATCTTCGGGAGCTTTACCGGTTAAAGCTTGTAATCCAATAATACCAGTGGCATAGATATCGCTACTAAAACGCGGATAACCTTGGGCCTGTTCACTGGGGAAATAACCAGGGGTACCAATAGCGATGGTAGAAACGGTTTTACCTTCTTTAACCACTTGAGTGCTAATTTGTTTGACAGCACCAAAATCAATTAAAACCAATTGATGATCTTGGCTGCGACGAATAAGATTGAAGGGATTAACATCGCGATGGATCACCTGTTTCTGATGGACAAATTCGAGAATTGAGAGAATTTCTGTTAATAAAGCCACCACTTTCCCTTCATCTTGCCTATAGACACCGGCAGTAATTTCTGTGGCTAAATCTTCCCCTTCAATGTATTCTTGCACGAGGAAAAATTGCCCATTTTCCTCAAAATAAGCAAATAAACAGGGAATATGGCGATGAATGCCCAATTCTTGCAGGATTTTCGCCTCGGTTTCAAAGAGTCGTCTAGCGATGGCTACAGTTTCGGCATCCTGGCACTGGGGTTTAAATTGTTTGATCACACAGCGATTTTGATTGGGTAACTGGCGATCGCAGGCCAAGAAAGTTTGTCCGAATCCCCCTTTTCCCAATTGACGGATAATTTGGTAGCGATGACTAAGGATTTTTCCGGCAGCGAGTTCCATAGACGATGGCAATCCGAGGTTTTTTACTATTCTAGGCTTTTCGGCTCTCTTTTGCGGTCGATGGACAAAATGCGGAAACTTTCCCCACTCCACTTTTTTCCCTATAGAGAGAGAAAAAATTCCCTGTTGAGGGGACTGACATGACAGACAGAAAAAAATAATCTAGAAACAGAGAAAGTTCACTGTTGTTTTTTGAGAGGATAACCGCTATGTCTATGAATCCTGTTACTAGAGCCAGTACAGCTTTACTGATTACCCTGCTCATGGGGTCGATGTCCGGTACTTTTCCCGTCCTCGCTCAAAGTAATATTAATCGGCAACGTCTCATCGCTCAACAAATCTCGATTCCGGTGGGAACAGTTATCCCTTTGAATTACGAGAAAGCCGATAAAATTTTAGTTTCTAAAAGTGATGTTATTCCTCTGACTTTAACCGTAGCCAGAGATATTCGTAACCGCAATGGGATTGTGGTGATTGCAGCGGGAAGTGAAGTCAAGGGTACTTTAGAAGCAGCCGGCCGAGGTGTGCGGTTTATTGCCGATGAAATTCGCCTTGATGGGGGCAATCGCACCATTCCCCTCAATGCTACTTCGCGATTAATTACTACCACTGAAACCCTGCGTAAAGGGGCAAAAACTCAAGATATCTTAGGGGGAACCCTCGCCGGTGCGGGGGCAGCCACAGCGATCGCTGCTCTTACGGGCGATCGCAAGATCGAAGTTCTCGATGTCTTAGCGGGGGCAGCCGTGGGAACCCTTGCAGGATGGGGCTTACCGGCGGCGGGAATTGTCGGTGGTAGTTCCGTGCAGTTATACTCTGTTAACCCCGATCGAGATTTAAATATTACCCTGCAATCGCCCCTAGTGATCAGAGATTAGTTAGGGTCTGCTGAAAAAGTTTTTCGTGGGGGCAGGGTGTGGGGTGTGGGGTGTGGGGTGTAGGGTTTTACCGATTTTGAGGTAGTCAGTTACCTAATTTTCAGGGAAAAAGTCCAGGAATTTTACCCCCGATCACTCCAATGGTAGGCACTTTTTGAGGTCAAAAAAGTCTAAAAGCCTTATCCAACAAGGTTTTTAGATTTATTCAGCCAGCCCTAGTTAACGGCAAACCTTAACCAAATCCGCCAGCAGACGGATTTGGTGTCAACTCATTGGTTTAAGCTGCCCGCGCCTTTAAATTGCTTGTTGAGACGAGACGAGACAAGAGACAAGAGACAAGACCCCCCAACCCTACCCGACATCGGGGGGGCAAGGGGTGGCAAGGGGCGGCAAGGGGGGGTCAGCTAATCTAAGGATAGGCGGTTAAGATGCGTCTTAGTTTAATCGGAGCGATCGATTTGTTAGATTTTTAATAGTCGGTCTGTGAACCGATAGACAGAAACAGTCAAAACATCAGAATTCAGAGATCAAAGTATGAAACTTCCTACAGGGTTACGGCGAACTATTACCCACGCTTTAGCAACTTTTCTGGGAATTATGCTCGGTTTTAGCAGTTTAGCGGCGGTAAATGCTCAAAATCTGCCCAGCACTGCCGCCGATCTGGCCAGAATTCCCCCGGAGATGACGGCGGAAAGTTTTGTCGCTAAGGCAGTGGCGCGCACGGGTGCGGCAGTAGTGCGAATTGACACCGAAGCGATCATTACTCGTCCCAATAGCCCCTTTTTTGATGATCCTTTTTTTCAGGAGTTTTTTGGGGAACAGTTTCGTCTTCCCACCCAGCAGCGAGTTGCTGGCCAGGGATCGGGTTTTATTATCGATGGCAGTGGTTTAATCTTAACTAATGCCCATGTGGTCGATAATGCCGATAAGGTAACGGTAACTTTAAAAGATGGTCGTAGCTTCAAAGGAGAAGTACGCGGCACTGATGAGATCACTGATTTAGCCGTGGTGAAAATTAATCCCCAAGGGGAAAATTTACCTGTAGCCGTCCTCGGCAATTCCGCATCCATACAAGTGGGGGACTGGGCGATCGCAGTAGGCAATCCCGTCGGTCTAGATAATACGGTAACTTTAGGAATTATTAGCACGATCGGGCGCTCGGCGGCTAAGGCGGGTGTTCCCGATAAACGCATTGATTTTATCCAAACCGATGCCGCTATTAACCCGGGTAATTCCGGCGGTCCTTTACTCAACGCCCAAGGGGAAGTCATCGGCATCAATACGGCGATTCGTGCCGATGCCATGGGCATCGGTTTTGCCATTCCCATCGACCGGGCCAAGCAGTTACAAGCGACCCTAGAATCAGGTCAAAAGGTGGCCCATCCCTATATCGGTGTGCAGATGGTTAATCTAACTCCCGATTTAGCCCAGGCTAATAATCAAAACCCCAATTCTGCCATGATCGTCCCGGAAGTGTCGGGAATTTTGGTGGTGAAAGTCCTACCCAATACCCCCGCCGAAAAAGCCGGGATCCGTCGCGGGGATGTGATTGTTAAAGCTAATAATCAACCGGTTAGCGATGGCGGTCAGTTACAGGAAATGGTGGAAAAAACCGGGATCGGTCAATCTTTACCCCTAAGAATCAGAAGGGGGGAAAGGGCGATCGATCTCACCGTAATCACCGCCCAAATGTCAAATCAGTAATCGGCAGTCAGTGATCAGTTATCAGATGTGAGTTTTCATGCCTTGATTGAGCAGCGACGAAAATCTTTTCAGGACTCGTAGCGCCGATAAAGCCGCTGCAACTTGTCATAGAAACGCTTGCGGACTTTTTCCGGGGAGATCAGCAAGCAATCTTCTCCGTAGGGGAGAATTTCGCGGAAAAACCAGAAGCTACTCGTTACCTGTCGGGTAATCTGCCGGACGAGGGGATCGTTCGAGATCAATTCGTTGGCGATATCGATAGCGGTTTTAGTCCGGTACGATCGAGCTAATCCATCGAATAGCTGAAACTCGGCCGACACACTATCAAGCTGATTGCGCCATTTGCCCCTAGGGATCGGGGTAATTAAGGAATCGCTGGGGATTCGATCGATCCTTAAACTCCAATTATGCTGTAGTTCGGAAATATCTTGATTTCCCTCGGTTTCCTCGCACCAACAATCGAGATATAAGCGATCCTCGTGACGATTGATAGCGGCATGGTAAAGATGGAATTCCCAGATTCGATCGCCGGCATCCTGATAGGATAACTGAAACGGTTGTTGTCGGAGAATGCAGCGATCGAGTTCCCACCGCCATGGTGGGGGAGGATTATCGAGGCGGTCTTCTAGCTCTTTGCGTAAGGGTCCCGGCAGTTCGCTCCGTTCTAATAGTAGTTTAGTTAGTTCTAGGGCGATGGGGATTTGTCCAGCATCGATGAGAAAATTGATCGCCTGTTGGAGCATCTGCAAGCGATCGGGCTTCCAGTCGTGATTAGGAGCGATTTTAAGCTTATTACGCGCAATTTCTTTGATTAACTTCGATATATTCGGTTTATCTCCCCAAAATAGCCCGAATTCACTGGCAAGGATTTCTAGGGACTGTTTTTCTTTTTCACTGACCGATAAAGTGATTGATTGTCCTATCCGGCTCATAGTTTATAAATATACGGACACTTTTTCTGTTAAGGTACTTGTCCATCCCTATTATCGTGGTTATTATGGAAGATAGCAAGGAGTTACGGACAGAAATTCATGGTAAATTATCAAGTAACGCTCAGGCCAGTCTATTCCTGTCCCGCAGACGAGATACCAGACGGGATCAAGGTTCCGCAAGGATGGCGGTTATCGTGGCATCAGGTGGAGACGTGGAAAGCACTCAACGATCCCGATGTCGCGGTAATCATCAATTCGGCCATGACGGGGGACGGGAAAAGTCTAGCGGCCTACCTGCGAACTTTGCAAGGATATTTCCCGATTATGGGACTCTACCCAACCAACGAACTAGCGCGGGATCAGCGGGGTCAGATCGAGGCATATATTCAACGATTTCAACCAACGGATCAACCCCGGGTCAATCTTTTAACCGGGCCCGAGTTGGAATTGTACGCCGAACGGGATGGGAAAACGAAAGCGATCGCTCTAGAGACTCGATCGAAACAGTCGGAAATTCTCTTAACTAACCCCGATATTTTCCATTATCTGCATCGGGGGGCCTATTTAACCCCCTACGATAACCCCGATCAGCTATGGAACCGGATCGATAAACATTTCGATCTCTTCCTATTCGATGAATTTCACGTTTTCGGCACGCCACAGGTCGCCAGTATTATCAATACCATGCTTCTAATCCGACGGGCCAATCGTGGGAAACGATACCTGTTTTTGTCCGCGACTCCCGACGAGGGTTTACTAAAACGATTGGATAAAGCGGGGTTTCGCTATCGATCGATCGACCCAGTAAGAGAAGGAAAATACCGGTTTCCCGATACCCCAGAAGAGGCCAATTCCCTCGCTCAACAGGGATGGCGACAAGTAACCTCGGAAATCGAGCTATCTTTTATTCCCTTACCGTCGAGTTTTCAAACTTCGGAAAATTGGTTGAAGGAAAATAAAGAGCGAATTTTAGACTATTTTAAGCGATACCCCGGCAGCAAGGGCGCGATTATTCTCAATTCGATCGCTTCGGTTAAACGTCTGCTGCCGATTTTCCGAGAATTATTGGCGACTATCGGTTTAACAGTGGGGGAAAATACGGGTCTTTCGGGAACGCGGGAGAAGTTGGCATCGTTAAATCGTGATCTGGTGATCGGAACGAGTACCATCGATGTGGGGGTGGACTTCAAGATTAATTTTCTCATTTTTGAGTCGTCCGATGCGGGAAATTTTATTCAACGTTTCGGCCGTTTAGGCCGTCACAGCGGCTACGATCGAAAGGGAACGGCGGTAAAATTTACTAACTTCACAGCGATCGCTCTGGTTCCGAAATTTTTCCTAGAACGGTTATTCGAGAAGAAAGATGCACCGTTACAAGTCGGGGAACGGTATGACCGAATTCAGCTACAGGAGGCCATCAAGAGTAACTACCGTCATATCAATAATTTCGAGGGTTATTACCAACGTTGGGGAGCGGTACAATCATTTCAACTCTGGTGGAATTTAGGGAGTCCGAAGATCAAATCCCAATACGGGGAAAGTCGCCAGAAGTTTCAACAGGAATGCGAGGAGGTTTTCGATACCAGTTTAAAACGGGTCGCCGGTCGGGTGAAAGGATGGGCCGACGAATGGAAGGAGTTATCGGGGAAAAGCGGTAATCCGATTTTCGAGGATGCGTCTAGTTTTCGCGGGTCGAGTCCGTTATTATGCGGGTTATACGATTCGACGGAACTGGAGGAATGCGATCGCTTTAAAACCTACGATTTACCCAGTATTCTCGGTAATCTAGAGGTGGAGGTGTGGAGAAAAGGCGAGTTTAAGCGCCAGATCGAGGCCACGAAAACACCGATCGCGCGCAGACGTTTCGATTATTGTCTCGCGTTTCTGAATTTAAAGGGATATCGAGAGGAACGGTTAAACTGGCGCTTTACCTACGACGGCGATTTAGGCGAGATTGCCTCCGCGTGGAAAGTACAGGTTTTGACGGGAATCGGTGTTTGGCAACCGGATAATCCTTGGCTCGATCGAATTAGTCGGGAGTTACGGGATCAGGCTCTGGTTAGCTTCGTTCTTGCCTATCCCGTTGCCGCAGTTCGCCAACGCTTACAATTACCGATGCACTTCGGTATTTATCCGATTAGTGACGAGAGTAGTATTCATTTTCCCCTGTCACCCTATTCTATAGCGATCGGTCAATCGGCTTTGTTGTTGGATACTCTCGCTCATCGGTTCAAAGGTCAAGGGGGTGAGGTGTGGATCTGTTGACACGGAACAATTGAGTGTTTTAGCTTCAAAGGATGAAAAGAGTAAGATGGAATCAAGAAAAAAACGAGCAGTTACAACGAGAGCGGTATCTATCTTTCGAGATGGTAGAGGAAGCTATCTATCGAGGAGAGGTATTGGACGATAAAGTTCATCCCAATCGAGCGCGTTACCCGAATCAAAGAATTCTCATTGTCAAGCTGAATGATTATGCCTACGAAGTTCCTTACGTCGTCAACGAATCGGAAATTTTTCTAAAAACGATCATTCCATCTCGAAAAGCTACGAAAAAGTACCTTAAAAAAGGTGATTCAACATGAAAACCAACGATACAAGCTCTTTTGATGCTTCACTCGATCCAGCTACCTTACACGCTCGGAGAACCGATATCAGTAACCTCGATCCGGAGGAACGAGAGCTACTAGAATCTTACGAGCGAGGGGAGTGGGTTTCGGATTTTAGCCCGGAACGATTGCAAGAGTTACAATCATATGTTCGAGAAACGTGGAAGTTACGCGACCAAGAAGAAGGCACACTTCAAAAACTGCTCGCTATTCTTAGTGACGGTCAGTGGCACTCTGCGGATGAACTAGCTTCTAAAGTAGGCTCCCGCTTTGGTCAGACAATTTTCGAGATGCGCCGAAAGGGATATTCAATAGAAAAACAAGAGATCGCTCGCGAGCGATTTGAATATAGAATAGCTTCGACCTAAAAGCGATATTTCAAGTACAAATCGCTTAAGGCAACGTTTTTAGGCGATCCCTAATAGGGATTAAAGCTTGCTCTGAATGAAAAAGCTTACGGCAGTAAGTTTAGACTTATTCATTTCAATCCCTGATAGGGATTCGGGATGGAGAACTAGAGCGGCTTTTCAGTGATTCCCGATCCTTATGATACCGGTCTCCCGTTGAATAAGTCTACGCTTAGTGATCGTTGAATAGGTCTACAACTTATTTCCTAGAAAATTGATCGCTGTGCTATCGCGCTCGCTAAACTTAAGATGTTGAATTCGCTGATAAGCTAAACGGCTTTTACTTCGGATCACCGATATAGACTCCAAAAGGGTTATAGCTATTGGATCATGCAGGTTAAGCGCCGTTTAGCTTACAAAGGAGGTGATCATGTTGAAGCGCGCGACTAACCTTCAAAAACTGCTGGCAGTCCTCGCGGACGGTCGATGGCACCCCGCGGACGAACTTGCGTTTAAAGTGAGTTTTCGTTTCGGGCATACCGTTTTCGTGGCTCGCCGGAAAGGTTATTCTATCGAGATCCGAAAGATAGCTCACAACACATTCGAGTACAGGCTGACCTCAGCCTAGCAGACGCGATAACCGAGGCGATTATCCCTCTAGTCGTGATAAGCTAAACGGCTTTTACTTCGGATCACCGATATAGACTCCAAAAGGGTTATAGCTGTTGGATCATGCAGGTTAAGCGCCGTTTAGCTTAATCTCTCGACCCGCTCCTTGCAAGAGTAGGGAAGCATCCTCACTAAGTAGCTTGCGACATTAAGTTTAGGCGTATGTACTCTCAAACCCCCAAAGATAAATCTATGGCTGGTTTAGCGACTGACGGGAACCTTGAATAATCGTCTTATCGTAAGGCAAGCACGGCTTCAAGCTTCGTTCAAACGAACTTGCCTTCTTTAAGAATTATATTTTTCA
Source organism: Microcystis sp. M53602_WE12 (assembly GCF_030065455.1). NCBI lineage: Bacteria > Bacillati > Cyanobacteriota > Cyanophyceae > Chroococcales > Microcystaceae > Microcystis > Microcystis sp. M53602_WE12. The sequence goes on from NZ_JASJFB010000276.1 coordinate 11,420, forward strand.
AGGTTCCCCTGCCCCGAACTCCTGTGATTGCAGTTACGGAAAACCTCGCTTCCCTCTCTTTTCTCAATAAACATAGGTAAGAAAAGATATGACTGACCTAGCGGATAAAATCACACCGCTCGCCGAACAGCTACCGAATTTACAAATGTTAATTCTCTTCGGTTCTAGAGCGCGTGGAGAGCATAGACCTGATAGCGATTGGGATTTCGCTGTTTTATACGAGGAAAGAAGCGCTCAAAAGGATATTTCGAGTCTATTGAAAATTTATACACTACTCGAACAAGCTTTAGAGATTCCCGAAGACAAAATTGATGTGATTGATTTAAAAGAATGTTCGCCGATCCTCGCTCATTATGTCGCGCGGGATGGTCAACTTCTATACGAACGGGAAACGGGACTATTCGAGGGATTTAAAGAAAAATTTCTCATGAATCCTGAAGAATCGAAAGCGTTATACCGTCAATTACGGAATAATCTGGAGATTTCTCTACGAGAAAAAGGAGTGTAAATGCTATTCAACCTCTGATTGCGATAGACGAATTAAACCTCATGAATCAATACCTCGCCGAACTTAGCGAGTACGGTTCGATCACTTTAATTGAGAGAAAAAATTGATCCCGATATCGTTCATTCCTCGATCGCTAATATTTTACGAGATTATCCCCGCTACCAACGCTCGATCGTTCAATATCTAGATTCCTTGGAGGCAGAAAATGGTTAAAAATACGAAAGAATTAAAAATTATCGATACAGTCAATAGAATAACCACGACTGTGGAAAAACTACCGAATTTAAAACTATTAATTCTCTTCGGTTCTAGAGCGCGCGGAGAGCATAGACCTGATAGCGATTGGGATTTGGGAATTTCATACGATGAAGCAAACAGACAAACACATATTAAGGAAATCAGTAATGATTACTTAACTTCTCTCTCTATCTTGAGTGAATTGTTTGAGATAAACCGTGATTTGATCGATCTAATTGAACTCGATCGCTGTTCTCCATTAACGAAGTATCAAGTCGCACGAGATGGAAAACTTATCTATGAAAAAAATACGGGAGACTTTTTAAAATTTCGTGTACGCGCTTGGAAAGAGTACGCCGATACCGCTAAATTCCGAAAGATTCAAAAAGACAGTATCGATCTTTGGCTCAAACAATGGGGAGTTTAAACGATGGAAAGGGAGATAGTCACCGTTAGAATTCGTTTGATGATCAAATATCTTAATCGATTACGGGGGTTCGAGAGCGTTACTCTATCAGAGTATTTGGACAATTTTGACTATCAACTTATGGTTGAGAGATTGATAGAATTATTGGTAGAGTCATCTTCCGATATTAATAGCTATCTTCTTTTACAATTACATAACGTAACTCCCGCTACCTATTACGATTCTTTTATAGAAGCTGGTAAAAATGGTTTAACTACCAGAGAACTAGCCGGGGAGTTGGCGAAATCATCAGGAATGGGAAATCGTTTAGTGCATCAATACGAGGCGATCGATAATGAACTTGTTTTTAAGGCGATTCCGATCGCTTTATCTCAATTTCCGCTTTATCTCAAACAAATTACCGACTATTTAGACTCTCTAGAGGTGAAAGATGCCTAAAAAACAAAAAAAATTAGAGGAAACGGGACAGTTAAATCTATTCGATAACACTACAGAAATTGACGGTGAAGATCTGGATTTTGAGTTCGAGGATATTGATTTAGAATCTCTTTCTGGCGAAGATTTAGGAATTAGCGAATCGGTAAGCGATCGCCGAGTCGAAACCGTTCGCCAACTGCTAACCCTAAAACTCCTACGGGAGGCGATTCGAGCCGAAAACCCCGACGATCGAGTTATGGCAGATTTTGCCGAAATGGTATTACCCAATTTACTCCGATTAGCGATCGGGGTAACGGCAAAAGGAGGAAATTTCTTCGAGGAAATCGATCGCCGTCGGGAATTAGAGGGAAAAGGCAAAGTTCGACGGGATAATGCAGGAGATCAATCTCTCAATACTCATTTACTTAATGGATTATTTCCCGCTAATCTCATCGAAAAACGACTAGAAAAACTCAATACTACCGTTCGACGGGTAGTAAAGGAATGCGAGCGCAGGTTGGCGATCGCTGGGTTTATTCTCCACGATTTCGAGAAATTCCGCTACTCGCTTTTTCCCGGGATGCCGGCGAAATATATCGAGATTAACGAGGACTTCGATCGAGATATCCGCAAACTATCACGAGAGGAACATCGAGAGATTTTTCAAGTATTGGTTCCCGAATTAGGATTAGATCGCTTTTTATTTTCCGATCAACCAGAAAAATGGACTGAATATCTTGATGATTTGATATACATCGCTAAAAATGCCCAGCGTCGGAATGATACTGATCGAAATACCTCGGAAGATGGGTTAAATACTCGCTTAAACAATAGCGCTCTCGAAAGTTTAACCGATCTTGCCTGTCTAGCCGATCGCTTGGCTTCCATTATTAAACACCCCCACGATGCGGAAAAAGCTCCGTTACAAGACCTTTTATACAGCCTCAGCGATGGGGAACTAAAATTCACTTACCACAGCATCGCCGAAAACCGCGGGGTACTAACGAACGTACTTAATAACGCGGTGATGGAAGCACATCAAGAACTAGACTATCAGCCTTTACTTTACTTGCCTACGGGAGTTGTCTATATCGCCCCCAAAAACGCGCCAGAAGTGTCCCTAGAAACCTTACCGAATCGAGTGGTGGACACGATTAAATCCCTCTGTAGCGGCGAATTACAGCGTAAACAAACGGGATTCGGTAGAGATGGCAAGGGGATGAAATACGCAGATTACTACAGCCAATTTTTCGACGATGCTGGGTTAATGCGCGCTGCCCTCAACGCCACCCTTCGCATCCTCGGTGATAATAAAGCGTCCGTGGCCCGAAGTCGCGGCGAAAACCTGATTAAATTTCAACAACAGGGCGTTTTACCGACGGATTACGATTTTCATTGTGAAAATGATATCCGCATCGATCGCCTAGCGGAATTCGGGGACGTGGTGACGCGGAAAATCTGGGGCGATCGCTTGGAAAAAATCGAACAGGCGCGAAAATTGCAGAAAAACTTACCCGCACCGCCGGATTTAGATTTAATTAGCGAGATCGCACATTATTGGAATCTAGAAAATTATCTGCCACAAATCCGAGCGATCAAGCGTATTAATGAATCGTTAAAAGAACTCAAACTGAAAGGCAATACGGGAGGGGTTCCCTACGAATGGTATTATCTAGCGGCGCAATACCTGAAACAGCATCCCGGAATCGAGGATATTAGACCCGTTGCAGAAGATTTAATCGCTTTTCTCGCCGCAAAAATCGCCGCCATAGTTGCGGGATATAACTTACCCGATGGTTGGGAGGATTTGCGAGAGTGGGTTAATCAAGTGGTGCAGTTACCCGGTCGGGAATTGGCCCACTCGATCGAAATCTTCCAGAAAGAATTAAACCACTACAACGCCGCTAAAAAACAAGGTCGCGGCCGTCAACTTCTCTGTTCGATCTCCCATTCTCCCTATAGTGTCAGCGAACAGATGGAATCGGCGGTTCTTTTCACTCCCCAAGTCTATACTAATAAACAAATGCTGGCAGGCTCGAACGCCAAACGAAACATTTCCAGTATCGCGGGAACGGAAATGATGTTGCGTCAGATTCTTATGAATCAAACCCAAGCGGTAGGAAAACGTTTCGAGGACGGCAAATATCGCTATCTGTACTTTTACCCGACCTATTATTTTACTCCCGAAACCAATAGTTTTTTACAAAAAGCCTACGCTAACATCGCTCAAACTCGTTTTGATAGCTCGATAAAGTTGCACTTTGTCGATAAGGATCTGGTCGCTAACTTCGATCGAACCCGTTATCAGAGTGTTGATAGTTTCCTGATCGATGAAAAATTAAGGCAGAAAAAGGAAACAATTAACGAGGAGGAAGATGGCAAAAAAGACCGCACTTTTAAACTATCCTATCCCGAAGATAAACCCCTAACCTTTTATTTTATAGCCCTACCTCCGGGCCGCAATCCCACCGATACGGAATCCTGGGTTATGCCGGCATGGTTAGGATTAGCTTTCCCGATGATTTTAGATGTCAAAACGGTGGTTTCTGAGTCTCCTATTCCTCCCTATCGCGACGGTGCGGAATTTGAAGAGACGGTATTTCTCGACAGTGCGCCCCAAGCGATCCGGTCCTTAACTCGACGCGATCGATTCCGTCTCGATCGAGTCTTGAACCCATGGCAAGATAATGACGGAAAAAAATATTCCGCCCCCTTAAATACCCTAACCGCAGCCTATTCTATTCATTTAGACGTGAACTCGAAGCAGGGTAAGACGGGTTATGACCCCAATTGGGGCAAATTAACGGAACTCGCTATCAATTTAGAAACCAGTCCTCTCTATGTTTTTCATTACCTTAAACAGTGGAAACGGGGCAAAGATGCCGATATACCGAGCGCTAATCGAATCGCTCTGTATCTCTACGATTTTTATCCTTGTTTCGATCCTTACGTTACAGAAGTTCACCGTTCTAATTTCACAATTAATATGGAAGAGCAATCCCCGTTAAATCACCCGAAAAAATTAACCGAATTGTATCGTCAATTCTATCGAGCTAATAAACGATATAACCCGAAAGCAAACGCGGTTTTAAAACCGATAGATGTGGCCGCCGATACGATTCTCAAAGCAGGAATGTATCAGGGAGAAGCCCTAGTTTCTGTAGTAGCGGCGGAAGTGGCCAGCTTAATGAATCGGGTTCATGCTTCTACAGCAGAAGGTCGCTGGATTTTATCCGATCGAGAACAGGAAAGACAGAAAATATTGTCTTTTGCTCGTTATTTTGTGATCGATGTGTTCGAGGGTTCTTTTAAGGGCGATCGAGCGCGTCTAGCTGGCAGACAATTAAACCTCCTTCGCGATACCTGCGAATTTCTTTACCGTCTCGAACAGGACAGAGAAAATCAAGAGTTAAAAGCCCAGGGTCAAACTGTGGATGAAGATTCTGAAAACAATAATTAATTCAAGGAGTACCTACCATGTCTTTACTGAAAACCCTCGATCCTAAATTCTTTCATGGCGAGATTCCCTACAAACCGATGGGAAAATACGTTCACTTTTTGACTATTCGAGTCACAGAATCTTATCCTTTATTTCAAACAGATGGAGACCTAAATAAAGCTCGTGTTCGTGCGGGAATTGATAGCAAAAAAACGATTAGTCGTTTATCGATGTTTAAACGTAAGCAATCAACTCCAGAACGCCTAGTCGGTCGAGAATTACTCAGAAACTACAAATTAATTACCGCCGAAGAATGTGAGTACAATGTAAAATTTGCCATGAATAACCCCGACTGTATTATTTATGGTTTTGCTATCGGTGATTCGGGTTCAGAAAAATCGAAAGTAGTAGTAGATACGGCTTTTTCGATCACACCCTTTGATGAATCCCATGAAAGTTTTACTTTAAACGCTCCCTACGAGAATGGTACTATGGCATCGAAGGGAGAAAATAACACAAAAGTAGGGGAAGTGACTAGCCGAATTAACCAGCAGGATCACATTCGTCCGCAGGTGTTTTTCCCTAGTATTGTCACGCTCAAAGATCCGACAGAAGCAAGTTTTCTCTACGTTTTTAATAACATCCTGCGTACCCGTCACTACGGCGCGCAAACTACCCGGACGGGACGGGTAAGAAATGAGCTTATCGGTGTTATTTTTGCCGATGGGGAAATTGTTAGTAATTTGCGCTGGACACAGGCAATATATGATCGCCTTCCCGATGAAGTATTACACTCGATCGATCCCTTAGATGAGGATTTAGTTATGGAAAAAGCCACCGAAGCAATACAAGCATTAATGGCGGAAGAATTTATCGTTCATACCGATTTTATCGGGGAAAATTTTCAACCTTTATTAACCGAGGTGAAAACTCTCACGGCTACGGAAGCAGGAATTTTATCGATTCTAAATCAAGCGGATAAAGAAGCGAAAGACTACGCTAAGAAACATATCGCCGAGAAAAAACCAGCCGCTCAAAAACCGTAAATTTCAGTAGGGTGAGTAATTTCTCACCCTATATCCTCGCAATTTTTAAAGAGTTATGGTACATATTTATTCCTGTCAATTAGAACTGCACGATAGTCTTTATTACGCAACCCGTGAAATCGGCAGACTCTACGAAAGCGAACCCGTAATTCATAATTACGCGCTCTGTTATGCTTTGGGATTGGTAAATAGCGATAGTTATCGTTACTTCTGTTCCGAACAGATTCCCCAGTACCAAGAACATTTAAATCCTCTTAACGAAGAGAAAATTTATGTCACTCCCGCACGGGCGATCGTTCATACGGCGGTTCTCAATACTTGGAAATATGCCAATAATAACTATCATGTGGAGATGGAAAAAACCCAGAAAAATATTCCCAGTTTTGGCAGAGCAAAAGAAATCGCTCCCGAAAGTGTTTTTGAATGTTTTATCATTTCCCATCACCCCCTACAACTTCCTAAATGGATTCGTTTGGGAAAATGGATGAGTAAAGCGGAAGTAAAACTGACAGAACTTTCCCTATCAAAACAAAAAGAGGATTTATTTATTTATCCCTATCCTTTAAATCCTCTCGATGTTATGTTTACCCATCAGGTGATTGGCTACGATGTGATTAATATGCCTCCCGTTAGTTTAATCCGTAATGTGAGAATGCGCGGGGAATATTACCAAATAAGCGATCGTCCCGATCTCAAAATTCCCGTTCGATTGTCCTATCACTTCGGTTGAAAATTGACCATGACTCTTATCTCTTCTAAATCCCTCACTTTACCGGAATTTTTCTCACTAACCGCTCCCGAGGGCGATATTACCTATGAATTAGTCGATGGAGAAGCGATCCCAAAAATGTCACCGAAATTCTTTCATTCTCGTTTAACTCTGGCTTTATCTTCTATACTCGATCGCTGGAATCAAGGACGGGGAGAAGTGGGAATCGAATGGGCGATCATTCTCAGCAAAAACGATCGAGATTGGTGTCCCGTTCCCGATCTTCTCTACATTTCCCTGGAAAGGTTAGGAGATATTACCCTCACCGATGAAGCTTGTCCCGTTCCCCCGGAATTAGTCATCGAAATTATCTCTCCGGAACAATCTTTCAGCAGCCTGAGCGAAAAAGCCGTGGACTACCTAAAAGCGGGAGTCAGTCGCGTCTGGATCGTCGATCCCCGGGCCAAGCAGATCACGATTTTCTATCCCGATGCACCCCCGGCGATTAAAAAAGGCGATGACGAGATTAGCGATATTCTCCTCCCCGATTTAACCCTAACTCCCAGACAAATTTTTGCCAAGGCCCGATTAAGTTAATGCCCTACAGTCTCGTTCTCAATCTCACACCCCGATCGCCGAT
>NZ_JASJFB010000301.1:0-4629 GCF_030065455.1 Microcystis sp. M53602_WE12
GTTTTACCATTATTCAGCAAGTCCCAATTAGTTGGTCTATAGCGGTTCTGATTCACAAGAGGTACATTCCCGATCCTGAACAGCTTAATCAGCAAAGGTTTAAGTGTGCCGCACAGATGCGAGAAACGCTATATATAACCTAAGTTTCTTTGAATATATCCCAGTTGTTGACCAATGGCTTTCCGTCTTTCTTTTTGAGAGGGACGACGTTTTTTAGCGACTTTTAAATAGTTTTTTCTCGCTATTTTTCGGGAAGTTCTTGGTTTCTTAGTTAACTTGTCTTTGACTTCCCTGTAGAGACAATCTAGGATTTTTTCCGTTCCTTGACGAGCTTGATTGAATAGGTCTAAATCTGTGGGATACTTAATATCAGCGGGCGCACAAGTCGCATCTAATATTAATTTTCCTGCATTGGGCCGCTCACTTTCTTCTCCTCGCTCTTCTGTTCTGGCATCAGATTCTTTGTCTTCGAGAATTTCTCGTCCTTTTTTCACCATTTCTTGGTTAATTTTGTTGAGGAGATTTAACTTAATTCTTTTCCGAAAATATACCATCATTGAGGCATCAAATGGAGCTTCTGTTTAATAGTTTGTTAGCCAAATAAAGTATTGTAGGTAAGGGGTTTCCCTAATTTGTTCGACGGTTTCTCTATCACTTATTCCTAATCTTTCTTGAATAATTAATGCGGACATTGCTACCCTAAATGGTAAGGCGGGCGCACCCTTGTTTTCGCAGAAGCTTTTTGCGTACTCTTCTTCAAATTTTTCCCAGGGAATTAAGTTGGCCATAATAACCCAACGGTTTTCATCTGATAGTTTTCCGCTCCTCGGGCAGTTCAAATGATTCGGGTTCTGATGGAGTTGCGGTCGAGATACGATACATCTGTACTGAATGAAAAAAAGTGCTTGGCTTTTAGTGTATTTTACCTTTTTTTGGGCCTTTTTTCTCGACTTTATTGAGTCGAAACCTTTTTCCTATCGGCATTTCAGGCTTTTTCAGCCAGCCCTAAATAGGGTTTGCTGAATATTACTGTAAGCCTTGCTAGAAAACGGTTTAGGGACTTTTTTAGTCAAAAAAGTGCAAGAGACAAACGTTGAGAAATCGATCCGAGGGACTCAAAACCCTTGCACTTTCGCTCTTCGATCTCGAAGGGAGCCGCTTCCAGACGTGCGAGGTCATTCTGTTATTCCGACTTCCCCTCCCGACTCCCGACTCCCGACTCCTGACTCCTGACGACCGGCTACTGACTCCTAACCCCACCAATAAACTTTTTCAGCCAACCCTAAATAATACCTTTCGACAAAGGATTTCTCGGCTGGTGAGAGAGAGTCTATCTTTCTCTAAAAAAATGGAGAATCACGTTGGGGAACCCTTTGGTATTTTATCCATGACTACAATGCACAGCAAAGCAAAGGATTAAGCCGCCATCACTACTACCGAATCACCCCCCCTATGACAAGGGGTTTATCGGAGAGGAGCCGTGTGAGGTGAAAACTCTCAGGCACGGTTTTGAAGACAAGTCGGAAAGGCGACTTTCCAGCTTAGTTTTAACAATTGGCACAAGCTTTTAGCCTACTTGTCGCCCCCACAGGTAAATCACAGAGAATATTTCTGTAAAAATTGCCAGATAACTTCACTAGCGTTAATATCTTGGCTGGTATTACCAACCAATCTCTGGCGTGCGCGATTCCCTCGTGTGTTTCCCCTAGAATCGTTTCCCAGAAGTGCATCTGTCTGTCCGCCGGGCCAGCCGTGACCTCCACCTTCTATCTGATAAAGCACTACCGGCGCACCACTCTTGCAATTAAAGTATCCAATTTTAACTACTTCCGTCCCGTCCGCTTGCGTATCAGGAAGTCGCACCTCTTGGTTCCTGGTGGAGCAGCCATTGCGGCTTCTCCAAAAAGCTACTGTTTGTGGCACCGAAAGAATCTGAGCGTTTGCGCCAATTTCCATCGTTCCCCCCGCCCAAGGTACAAGTTTATCCTCGGTGCCATTGATCATCAGAATGGGAATTGCTCTTTTGGGTTTACACCTTGATACCATCGGTTGCGGAAGTGTTGCTGCTACAGAAGCGACAGCGGCTAATTGCTCGGACATTTCACAAGCTAACCTTTGGGTGAAAAATCCCCCATTAGAACCGCCAGTAGCGTAGATTCTCTTTTGATCAATATTTCTGGTTTTAGATAAGTGTTTGATTAGCACTTTCATAAAAGAAACATCATCAATCGAATCATTGGCTGGCAAATGGCGACCGTCACTCCACTGACCATAAGCACCCCGATCAAGACCATTAGGATAGGCGACAATAAAGCCCTCACGCTCGGCTATCTTATTAAAACCAGTTTTGACCGCCATACTATTACCTTGACTGACACCCCCGTGAAACGCTAAGAGCAAGGGCATCGGCTTATTCGCTTGATAGGAACGGGGAATATAGAGGTAATAACTCCTTTCTTGGTTTTGCTGCACCAGTTTTTCTAAAATTAGACCGTCTTGGCCAGAAAATTGCTCGGATCTTCCTCGCCTCATCTGAGGAGTTCGCCTTCTCTGGGCAATTGATTGAGTCAGGAAGTTATTCTCTGGAGTGAGAATGTCATAAAGATTGACTGACACAGTATTAAAGGCGACAATTAGGCTTGCAAGATAAATCTCGATCATCACTCAAAATTAAATCCTTTTTTGGTAATATAGCAGAACCCATCGCTATCAGCAGCCCCAAAGAGGAAATCGTTGTCCAGTCGGCCAAGCCAAAGAGGAGGTCATTGCCCACTATTGCGGTAAGCGATTGTCTGGCTGGGATATTATTCCTAGGCAAGTCCTTTAGGGCTTTCAATCATATCCTAAAAACTGAGCCATTTCGACCACTTTTGGACTGAATCCTTTGCCATCTGAACGCCAAGGTAAAGGTCCTTCTAACTTGGGTAAGGTAATATTTTTGGGTCGGAAAACCGGGTTCTGTAAAAAGTTAGGATCGTTACCAAATTGCGCTCCCAAAGGGCCAGGGGAAGAAAAAGGGGAGTCTTCTGGATGTAACATCGCTTCAAAGGCTCCTTCATTCCAAGACAAGCCTAACCAGCGACAGATTTTCTCAAAGTAAAGAGGGGGATTGCCCAACAAATCTTCTCCCCGCAGCCGCATTTGTTTTTCGGGTGGTATAGATTCCAAGAATTCCATAATTCTGCTCTGCATCCGATACCAGAGAAATTGATAGTCAATCACAGCAGTTTTTTGGCTGGGATCTAGAGTGTTAAGCATAGTTGGGTTAGGAGTTTTAGGCGCTCCGAAAATAGCTTTTTTCGGGGCTTTGCCGATGCGAACCTCCGGTACCAGTTTCATGACCGATTCTCCTTGTCCTCGCGGATGGCGGACGAGATGGAGGTAGTATGAATCAGGGAAAGTCTTGGGAATTCTTTGAAGATTTTCAATAAATAGAGAATAAGCGGGAGACTTATCGACAATGCACAGGGGTTGAACTTTCTCACACAGTTCGAGATAAACTTCTCCTCCAGTCTTATGGGAACGTTGCATGAGCCAGCGATGAGCCATTTTAATGGCAGGGAAACTCTGTTCTCCAGCATAGAGTTGGGCAATAGTGCGTAAAAGTCCGTGGGTTTTTCGAGCCTGTCCTTCATCTTTCAGGCGCTGGAGAATATCTTCGATTGTATCAGCATAAAAAAGATTGATTTCTGGGACTCCATAGGTTTCTGGGTGCTGCCCTAACATGGCGCTGGTTAGAGAAGTAAACGAACGGGGAGAAGCCAGAATAAATAAGGGTGGGGTGGCCGACATGAGTAAATTTAGGAGTTATAATAATATTCCTTAACTTTGTCACTTATTGTATCCCAAATATGGTTACTTCGCCTAGACAGCGACCCTTTGACCCTTCCCCTCCTGCAGGACTGAAATTTCCCAATTTCTCGAAGATCTGCGAAAATGGTTTCGGCGATGGACACAATACTCACGCCCACTCTATGGCGTGGTTTAAAGATCATTTATTTGTGGGTACAACCCGCTCTCTGCTCTGTGCTCTCAAATTGCATCGCTGCATTGAAGAATGGGGGCTTGAGGTCTGGCCAATTGAATGTCCCGATGATGTGGAGGGCTTATATGAGCAAGTAGATCGACGCTCCCAAATCTGGCGTTACAATCCCGTGACCAAAGAATGGCGATATGTTTACCAATCTCCAATGGTAGTGGGCAGTGAGGGGGGAATGGTGCCGAGGGAGATGGGCTACCGCCACATGATGGTTTTCCAAGGAGAATCCGATTCCCAGCCAGCCCTGTATGTGGCGAGTACCTGCCCTGGCCGAGCGCCTGGAGCTTTAATCTTACGGTCTGAAGATGGAGAGACTTTCCAGCCTGCTTCTGAATATGGTATTGTCGGCCTGCCGATTACCAGCATCCGGTTTTTAGTCCCCTTTCGCGGCAAGTTGTTTACTTCACCTACTGGCTCTCGCAACAGTAAGCACAATACCTCAGACTACACCATTATTTACGAAAGCAGTGATCCTCTGGGAGGGAAATGGCAGCCCTGTAGCCTTAACGGTTTTGGTGATCCGACCAATGAAGCCGTGTTTGCTGTCTGTCCTTTTCGAGATCAGCTTTACGCCGGTACTTTCAATTGTA
>NZ_JASJFB010000435.1:0-2945 GCF_030065455.1 Microcystis sp. M53602_WE12
GTCAGTTACCTAATTTTCAGGGAAAAAGTACCTGAATTTTACCCCCGATCCCTCCAATGGTCGGCACTTTTTGAGGTCAAAAAAGTCTAAAAGCCTTATCCAACAAGGTTTTTAGATTTATTCAGCAAGCCCTAGTTAAAGAAGCACACTTAACAGTTACTTGCCCCCACCGTTGAGGTGTTGCCCGATAACCATCCCGATCTTGATTAAATTTTACAATTATTAACAAACAACACAACCAACACTCCTCTGTTACTCTAATTATAACAGAGAAAACTGATGATAGAGTAGTAAACAAATCAAGTTTATTTGACCATAACGCTCGCTCGCAATTGTCCACAGGCCGCATTGGCTGCCAAACCTCTCGAATAACGGACAGTAACGGCGACTTTTTCCTGTTCTAAAATAGTTTTAAAAGCTCTGATTCTCTTTTCATCAGGCCGTTGATAATCCACCTCTTGAATGGGATTATAGGGGATTAAATTGACGTGAGATTGAAAACCTTTCACCAGTTTGGCTAATTCCCCTGCGTGTTCGGGTAAATCATTCACTCCCGCTAAAAGAATGTATTCAAATGTCACCCTTCGTCCCGTGATTTGAACGTATTCCTGACAGTCTTGAATCAAATCAGTTAGGTAATAATGGTCGGCACTGGGGATTAATTTAGCTCGAACTTGTTGATTAGAAGCATGGAGACTAACAGCAAAAGTTACTTGTAAATTATGTTCTGCTAGTTGCTTGATTTTATGGGGTAATCCCACCGTAGAAATCGTTAAACAACGCTGACCGATACCCACATCTTGATTCAGGGAATGAATCGCTGTCACCACTTCGGGAATATTTAATAAAGGTTCCCCCATCCCCATAAACACCACATGACTCACTCGTTGCTGAAAATCCTCCTGTACTGTTAACACTTGGTCAACGATTTCATACGCTTTTAAATTACGAGTAAAACCCCCTTTTCCCGTGGCACAAAAATCACAGGACATCGGACAACCCACTTGGGAAGAAACACAGACTGTTAATCTTTTTTCACTAGGAATTCCCACCGCTTCGATAATTAAACCATCCGCCAGTTTTAGCAGATATTTACGAGTGCGATCGGGTGCTACACTGCGATAATGTATAAGGGAACGACCGATAGGATAATCCGCCAGCTTGCTGCGCCATTCTTGGGGGAATACGGAAATATCCGCCAAAGAATGCACCCCTTTTTCATATAGCCATTGGTGTAATTGTTTACCCCGATAAGCGGGTTGTCCCTGGTCTTTTACCCAGTCGGTCAGTTCCTCTAAAGATTTCGCTAGTAAAGTCATAATTATTATCGTTGATCACCTTATCATTCTAGCCGATCGATCATCCCTAGTAGCAAAACCGTGACAAAATTGTATTGATTAATTGACATTTTTTCCCTTTGCTCCTTCTCTAGTCTTTGTTAGTCAATTAAATACTTAAAACTATAACTTAAGTAGGTAGGTGTTAAAAGTTTTCAGACACCCCCCTTATCAAGGGGGATCCCCCCGCCTATCGGCACCCCCCTTATCAAGGGGGGCAGGGGGGATCGGCACCCCCCTTATTAAGGGGGGATTAAGGGGGGATTAAAGGCAAAATCCATTTTTCATTTAATTATAACCAGCTACTTAAACTTAGCCTGACGACAAAAACAAATCTAGTCTTAAGCTTGATCCTTTTTACTTTTCATTTAACCCAACTGTTCAAAGGGAACTGTCAGCGCCATAATGATCGATGGACTTCGATCGAGAACAGAAATTTTATGAGTTGCCAGCCAAAAAAGCCAATATTAGGGGATAACGAGCTATTCAGTTGTCAAAGCAATATTTAAGCGAAAATTTATGAAAATCGCTATTTTATCGCAAGACGCTTCTCTTTATTCCACCAAGCGACTGAAAGAAGCGGGAGAAGCTCAAGGCCATGAGGTACGAGTGATCAATTATTTGCGCTGTTACATGAACATCACCTCCCATAAACCCACGGTTGTTTATAACGGTAAACCCTTGGAGAGTTTCGATGCGATTATCCCCCGTATTGCCGCCTCAAAAACCTTCTATGGAACCGCAGTCGTCCGACAATTCGAGGTGATGAATGTTTTTACTGCCAACGACTCGCAAGCAATTTCTCGGTCGCGGGATAAATTGCGTTGTCTGCAAATCCTCGCTCGGGAAGGGATAGGTTTACCGGTGACGGGAATTGCTCACGCAATTGAAGATATCGATGGTTTAATCGAAACCGTCGGCGGCACCCCTCTAGTGATTAAATTATTAGAGGGAACTCAAGGTATTGGGGTAGTTTTAGCGGAAACCGACCAAGCAGCCAAGTCAGTTATTGAAGCTTTTCGGCAATTAGAAGCTAATATTCTAGTACAAGAGTACATTAAAGAGGCCAGTGGGGCAGATTTGCGCTGTTTTGTCATCGATGGAAAAGTGGTAGCCTCGATGAAGCGACAGGGGGCCGAAGGGGATTTTCGTTCTAATCTTCACCGCGGTGGCAAAGCAGAAAAGATAAAATTAACCCCAGAGGAACGCAGTACGGCTATACGGGCCACTAAAGCCATGGGTTTACGGGTTGCGGGTGTGGACTTATTACGGTCCAATCACGGGCCTGTGGTTATCGAGGTCAATTCTTCTCCCGGTTTAGAAGGAATAGAAGCGGCCACCGGTGTGGATGTGGCCAAAAAAATTATCGATTTTGTCGCTAAAAATGCCACCCTAGTCTTAAATCGCGAGCGATATCAATATTAGCCGTCAGCCTTGCATCAGTTATCAGTTATCAGTTATCAGTGGGTAAGTTATCAGTCAATAGTATGGTTCTTCGTTACTTGGTATGGTTCGATAGGGGGGCATAAATCGACTAAATCCTTATCTGGTAAGAGACTTAATTGATTAGTTCGCTCTAGATCAAAAACAATTGACAAAAATCGCTAA
>NZ_JASJFB010000046.1:0-7455 GCF_030065455.1 Microcystis sp. M53602_WE12
CCTTATAGAGAAAGGCATTTAGCGATTTTTGTCAATTGTTTTTTATCTAGAGCGAACTAATCAATTAAGTCTCTTGCCAGATAAGGATTTAGTCGATTTATGCCCCCCTATCGAACCATAACAAGTAACGAAGAGCCAGAAATACTTTCATCCAGTGCGATCACTATCTTCTTGTTAATTAAACTTTAAAACTGCGATCGCTGGTGGCATTGTTAAGTTTTCTTGAACGGGCGATTTTTGTAATCAAGAGTAGAACCATCAATATTTATGGTTCGGTTGGCTCTTGGTATGATACGAATGTCTATGGAGAAATGGGTGTTATACATTCCAGTCAAATTAAATTTGACAACTAGCGATCGCTTTTCTACGGGAACAGAGAATTAGATAAAAAATACTAATATTTTGTCGCCATCAGGTTCTAGCCGCAATTCAATTGAGTATAAAATGATCTCAGAAAAAGCCTCCAGAAAATGTCAAATCAACCATGAAAAAAATTATTTTGATTTCTAGTCTATCTTTGACAATGGTAATCGGTGCTTCCTGGGCAAAACCGAATATAGTTTTGGCTGAAACTTGTAATTACTTTGCCGGAACTGCTGTGACGGGAAAAAGCGTTAACATCGATTTATGTTCGATTGTTCCGGCTAGTTCGCGTAGTGTTGACTTCGTTTATTATTTAGGAAATCAACGACTGGTTAGCCAAGCTAATTGTGATAACGGAACTTGGACGACTTTTCCCGAAAGACAAATTCATCGTCCCCGCTCTCAGGCGACTCAAACAATGCTAGAGGTGGTGTGTAGTTACAGATTTAATAGTTCTCAATCCACATCAAGAATCGCTACAGCAATAGTGTTTTCTCCACCATCAAATGTGAGAACATCCCCCAATGGCAATATCATCTGTTCAGTCAGAGAACGTAGAACCATCAATATTTATGGTTCAGTTGGCTCTTGGTATTATACGAATGTCTGTGGGGAAATGGGTGTTATACATTCCAGTCAAATTAAATTTGACAACTAGAGATCGCTTTTCTACGGGAACACAGAAACGGGTAAAATCGATCAATGCAGTTGTTTTCTTTCGAGGTGTCGTCATTAATAAGAAAGCTACCCGTTCCTTAGCCGGTATTGCCGGAATTGTCGCCGTTGCCACCTTAATCAGTAAGGTTTTTGGTTTAGTCCGCGAACAGGTAATCGCCGCTGCCTACGGTGTCGGGCCGGTGGTGAACGCCTACGCTTTTGCCTACGTTATCCCCGGTTTTCTGTTAATTCTCCTCGGTGGCATTAACGGCCCCTTTCACAGTGCTTTGGTCAGTGTTTTGGCCAAAAGAGATAAATCCGAGTCCGCGCCGATTGTCGAGACTGTCACCACCCTAGTCAGTGCGATTTTATTAACTGTCACCGTCTTTTTAATCGTTTTTGCCAATATTTTTATCGATGTTCTCGCTCCCGGTTTAGATGCCGCCACCCGCAGCATGGCCATTCAACAACTGCAAATTATGGCCCCCATGGCGGTTTTAGCTGGTTTAATCGGCATCGGTTTCGGTACTCTCAACGCGGCGGACCAATACTGGCTACCGAGTCTCAGTCCGCTTTTTTCCAGTGTGGCGGTGATTATCGGGGTGGGTTTGCTGGCCTGGTCACTTGGCGATCGCATTGATGAGCCGCAATATGTGCAACTGGGGGGTTTTGTCCTCGCCGGCGGTACTCTCGTTGGGGCGCTTTGGCAATGGTTGGCACAAGTAGGCGCACAAGTCAAGGCAGGTTTAGGAAAATTAACATTTCGTTGGGATTGGCGGATTCCGGGGGTGTCGGAGGTGTTGCGGGTGATGATTCCGGCGACCTTATCTTCGGGAATGTTGCATATTAACGTTTATACTGACCTCTTTTTCGCTTCTTTTATCGAAAATGCCGCCGCTTCCATGCGTTACGCCAGTTTTATCGTTCTCACGCCCTTGGGCATCATGTCTAACATGATTCTCGTGCCGTTTATGCCGATATTTTCTCGACTGACGGAACCAGAAAATTGGGGAGAATTGAAGCGAAAAATCCGTCAGGGTTTATTATTGACGGCTTTAACCATGTTACCCTTCACCGCTATCTTTATCGCCCTCGCTTTCCCGGTAGTGCGAGTTATCTATCAACGGGGTGCCTTTAATCTGGCTGCCTCGGAACAGGTGGTTCCCGTATTAATGGCCTACGGTTTCGGGATGTTTTTCTATCTCGGCCGCGATGTTTTAGTACGAGTGTTCTATGCTTTGGGTGATGGTGACACTCCCTTTAAGGTGAGTATGGTGAATATTTTTCTCAATGGTGTGCTGGATTTCCTCTTGTATAGACCTTTTGGTACTCCGGGGATTGTTTTAGCAACCGTGGGGGTTAATATCCTTTCTATGGGCATTTTTACGGTAATTTTAAATCGTCGTTTAGGGGGTTTACCTCTAGGAGAATGGGGTTTATCCTTATTGGGATTAACGGTAATTACAATGCTTTCTGGTGTTGCTAGTTGGGGAGCTAGTTGGGGATGGGAAAAGGTTTTCGGTGCTGGTAATATTTTCTTACAATTATTACAGTTAGGTTTTGCTTCAACCGTAGCGGTGGGTTTATTCCTCCTCGGTGCGATGTTATTGAAGTTACCTGAATTAGACCTATTAATCTCGCGAGTTCGTCAGAAGTTCTTGAAAAAATCTTAGGTTTAAGTTGCTGCCTCACCTCATCATTACATAGGGTTTGCTGAAAAAGTTTTTTCTGGGGGCAGGGTGTAGGGTGTAGGGTGTAGGGTGTAGGGTTTTACCGATTTTCATCTGGTCA
This sequence comes from Microcystis sp. M53602_WE12, assembly GCF_030065455.1. Classification (NCBI taxonomy): domain Bacteria; kingdom Bacillati; phylum Cyanobacteriota; class Cyanophyceae; order Chroococcales; family Microcystaceae; genus Microcystis; species Microcystis sp. M53602_WE12. The sequence continues at coordinate 2,812 of NZ_JASJFB010000046.1, forward strand.
ATTATCTAATTTTCAGGGAAAAAGTACCTGAATTTTCCCCCCAATCACTCCAAGGGTCGGCACTTTTTGATGGGCAAAAGGTCTAAAAGTTTTACCCAACAAGGTTTTCACATTTATTCAGCAAACCCTATTTATTTTTAGGAATTGGGGGCAGTTGCGGTGATTTTCGGCGAGAATTAGAACCGGATATTTTCGGGGGTAGGGGTGCAGAATTGCGATTAGATAAACTTTGAAGGCTCTTTTTCATATTAGCAGGTTCCGGCAGTTCTAGAGTTACCCCTTCCCTAGCGGTCATTGTTTGCCCCGGTAGGCATAAATCAAAAACAAAGGCAGAATTATTGGTTAAATCGGCCAGTTCTAATTTTACCATCTCTGGAGAGGATTCTCGTGCTAATAAAGGTTCAATTTCGGTTTTAATCAACTGTTCTAATTGAGCCAGATAATTGATCTTAACAGGAGTAACAATTAAAGTTAACATTTCTTGCCAACCTTGCCCCCCCAATTCTGCCAGAATATCCCCATAACAGCGAATTTTCCAGCTACCTATTCCCAAATCTCGATAGGAAAAAATTTCCAGCCAACCCCCGGCATCCGATCGATAATAATGAGTATATCTTTCACTACTTTCGGGAGATTCGTAATCGATACGCACTTCAATATGAGCAAAAGGAGAATCCAGACGGGCCAAGAGACGATAGTTTCCCGAGACAATTTCTAGAGAATTATTAGAAATTGTGTGTCCGTGATTCTCCCCTTGTTTTTGCAGTATAAATTCCATAATCCTAGCCTAGGCCTAATGTTTGGCCATGACGCTAAAACTTAGGATTTGTGCCGAGAGATTTGCGCTTTTAATTCCCTTGCTTGTGTCAATAAATCCGCTTGGGTTAGACTAATTTGTTCTTGGGTGGCCATCCATTTCAGTTGTACCGTGCCATTTTCAGCCTCAGCATCCCCCAAAATTATACAGCCCACCGCCTTAGCTCGATCGGCCCGTTTAAATTGTTTTCCGAAAGCGCTGCCGCTTAAGTCTAACTCAACGCTAAACCCCAATCCGCGTAATTGTTGCGCTAACACCACACTGCGGGCCTCAGCTTTTTCTCCTTTGGAGACGAGATAAAAATCGGGAACCAAAAAAGATAAAGATTGCTTTTGTTGTAATAATATAATCAGACGTTCTAAACCGATCGCCCAACCCACTGCTGGTGTGTCTGGACCGACTAATTGAGCTATTAAACCATCATAACGACCACCACCGCAAACCGTGGCTTGAGCGCCTAAATCATCGGACTGAATTTCAAAGGCCGTATGGGTGTAATAGTCCAATCCTCGCACTAAACAGGGATTAAGATTATAGATAACTCCCAAATCAGTTAGTAAAGATTGCACCCGTTCAAAATGCTTTTGAGAATCACTGCCGAGATGTTCAAGAATACTGGGGGCATTCTTACAGATAATCTTGGTTTTCTCGTCCTTACTATCCAAAATTCGCAGGGGATTTTTTTCTAATCTCTGTTGAGAATCCGCGTCTAAATCAGCTTTGTAGGGAGTCAAATAATCTAGCAAAGCCTGACGATAATTTTGCCTATCTTGGGCATTTCCCAGGGAATTAAGGTCTAATTTTAGGTTTTCTAGCCCCACAGCTTTTAATATCTCGCTGGCAAGGGTAATTACTTCCACATCCGCCCTAGGGTCATCACTTCCCAACAATTCGACCCCGATTTGATGAAACTGTCGCTGCCTACCCGCTTGCGGACGTTCATAACGAAACATCGGCCCCTTATACCAGAGTCTTTGTACTCCTCCGGCGGCCTGTAATTTGTGTTCAATATAGGCGCGAACGACCCCAGCCGTTCCCTCCGGTCGCAAAGTCAGGGAACGTTGACCGCGATCAAGGAAAGTGTACATTTCTTTACCTACCACGTCCGTCGCTTCCCCGATACCCCGTTCAAAAAGTTGCGTCTGTTCAAAAATGGGAGTTCGTATCTCTTGATACAGCGCAGTCCCTAAAATTCTGCTGGCAGTTTCCTCTAACCACTGCCAGTAACCGACCTCCGCCGGTAAAATATCTTTTGTGCCTCGGATTGCCTGGATTTCGCCCATAGTTCTCTGTATTTTTATCCCTATTTGAACAATCTTAAACCGCTTAGAGTCACTAATACCGTCGATCCTTCATGACCGATGACACCAAGAGGTAAAGTTATATCACCGGCAAAATTGGCTATTAGCAATATGCCGATAAACGCGAGGGCGAAAGTGATATTCTGTTTAACGATGCGATTGGCACGACGACCGAGGTTAATCGCGCTGGGAATTTTGGCTAAATTATCGGACATAAGGATAATATCGGCCGTTTCCAAAGCGACATCACTACCCGCTTTTCCCATGGCAATCCCCACATTAGCCATAGCTAAAGCGGGCGCGTCATTAATGCCATCCCCCACCATAGCGACAGTGTGATATTTTTCTTGCAGATTTTGGATAACGGTTAACTTATCTTCGGGGAGTAAATCAGCGTAAACCTCCTCAATGCCGAGTTTTTCAGCAACTTTATCGGCACTTTGTTGATTATCACCCGTAATTAAAACGATATGTTCGATACCGATCTTTTTTAGCTGCTTCACCAGATTAACTGCCGATTCCCGCAGGGTATCGGACACAGCGATCGCCCCGATTATCTGATTCTCTTGTACTACCCAAACTAGGGTTCTGCCTTCTTTTTGTAAACGTTCGCGCATAGCTAGGATATTCTGGTCAAGATCGGAAATATGGTCACGAATATAGGCAAAATTGCCCACAGATACCGACTTATCGGCAATTTTTCCCGTGATACCCCGTCCCGATACCGCTTGCACCTGATTAGCACTGAAGAAATTTATACCACGTTCCCTGGCTGTGGCGGTAATAGCGGATCCGATGGGATGTTCGGAACAGGATTCTAGGGATGCAGCCACCGCTAACACCTCATTTTCGCTGACTGCATGGATAGGGATAATTTCCACCACTTGCAACTTACCAAGGGTGAGAGTGCCGGTTTTATCAAAAGCGATCGCTCGTATGCGGCCGATCATCTCCAATCTTGCGCCATTTTTGAATAAAATCCCCTGTTTTGCCCCGTTAGCGATACCCGATAACAAAGCTGGCATAATTGAGGCCATTAAAGCACAGGGAGAAGCCACCACGAGAAAAATTAAGGCCCGATAGATGGTGGTTTCCCAGGTCCAACCCCAGAAAAAAGGCGGTAAAATCCCGAAAATTAAGCCCAAAATCACGATAATTTTCGCATAACCCCGCTCGAAACCTTCGATAAACTGTTGGGAGGGAGGGGATTCATTTTGTGCTTTTTCTACCAAACGAATCACCCTCTCAATTAAGCGACTTTCGGGGGGAGTTTCCACCTTTAAACGTAGCACTCCTGCACCGTTGAGAGTTCCCGCAAAGACTTCTTCCCCGATGGTTTTATCCACGGGAAGCGATTCTCCGGTAATTGGCGCTTGATTAATGGGACTGTTTCCCTCCATAATAATGCCGTCAATGGGGATTAATTCACCCGGTTTGACCAAAACTGTGTCACCGATCCGTAATTGCTTGATAGGAACCTTTTTTTCCCTGTCTCCCGTGATTAATCTAGCAGTATCGGGGGTCATGGCCATGAGAGAACGAATATTGCGATCGGTTTTCGCCATGGCAATCTGTTCTAATGCACCACTAATAGCGAAAATCAGGATTAAAACGGCTCCATCGATGATGAGATAGTAATTACTGTCCCAGAGTCCCAAAATCGCCGCCCCCAAGGCCGCTACAATCATTAAGAGGTCCACATCTAGTTCTTTTTCCTCCCATAAAGTCGTCAATCCTGCTTGGGTACTCTCGTATCCTCCCACCAGATATGCGATCGCTAGTAGGATAAAAGCCGGGCCGATCAGATTAAAGTGTAGGCATAACCAACCAAAAAAGACTAAAATAGCGCAAATTCCTGCGGCAACTGCCGAGGAATACTCAGACAACCAAGAGGACGAGATACTCTGAATCATGGAGCGATGGCAATTACTTTTCTCCCCATTCTAGAAAAAATTAGATCGATGCAGAAAACCCCTAGGACGTTATCCCCTGCAGCCAACTTAGCTGATAATAATTGGAATTTTGCCGAGGTTTGGATCGATCCGATGCTCTCCTCCCTATATCTTGCTTTTACTGGCTTAATCTTCAGGAAACTATCGCGTGTACGCTCCCTCTGAGGGTTATCAGGTGGTATTTACCGGTGCGAGTTACGAGGAAACGGAAAATTGGCTATTAGAGGACGAATTTGAACCGGTAGAGGGACGACTTTCGCCAGTAGAGATATAATTTCCTTATCTTCCTTTCCGCTTTTCTTCGATGCTATCCTTACTAAAAAAGCGATGGAATTGGCTAAAATCGCTCTTTATTGGCAGTCCGAAGGCAATTAACCCCAAAGAAGTCAAAAATACTCCTCCAGAACCCCGTGACGCACCAGCGGAATAGATTGAACTCATGAAAACCGACACGATTTTCTACCGACTTTTTCAAACCTTTCCCGATCTTCTGTTTGAGTTAATCGACTTTCCCAGGGAATTAGCCAATTTCTATCGATTTTCCTCCGTAGAGGTGAAACAACTATCTTTTCGC
>NZ_JASJFB010000707.1:0-1759 GCF_030065455.1 Microcystis sp. M53602_WE12
AAATCCTTATCTGGTAAGAGACTTAATTGATTAGTTTGCTCTAGAGCAAAAACAATTGACAAAAATCGCTAAATGCCTTTCTATGTAAGGGTTCCATCCCTTATAACCCCCGTCCATTGCATAACACAAACCGAAGAGCCATATATAATTAATATTATGCCCGATCGCTAATTTAATTAGCAATCGGGCGGTGGTGAGAATTAATTAACCCAAGATTTAGAAAGCTTGTTCAACTTCGGCAATTTCGGGAATCACTTCCCGGAGACGACGTTCGATGCCCATTTTTAGGGTCATGGTGGAACTGGGACAGGAACCGCAAGCGCCTTGAAGACGCAGTTTGACGACCGGCCCGTCGATTTCGACTAATTCCACGTTACCACCATCCGCCATCAGGTAGGGGCGCATTTCATCTAAAACTTGTTCGACGTTATCGGGAGTCAGTGTTAAAGACATAATCAGCTTCTGGTCAGAGATTTATGAGAGTGTAAGTAAGTGGTTTCAATTAAATTGAAGATAGATATTGTCTTTGATCCCCCCTGCCCCCCTTGATAAGGGGGGATCCCCCCTTAATCCCCCCTTTGATAAGGGGGGTGCCGATAGGCGGGGGGATCCGACAATTTTTAACACCCACCTACTTAGTTACTTCGATCCTAACGCTTTTTGGGCGGGGATAACCCTTAAGATTCTAAAAGCTGCAGATTGATAAAAGTAAATTCTGTGGTGGATTTTTCGCCACCGACATCGATTGCGTTAATCACTTGACAGGAGGGTAAATAATAATTACCGATTTTTTCGTAGGTTTCCTTAAAGTCACGTTTTCCCTTTAATTCATCGGTTTTAGCATTGCGGAAAATGGCATTATAGCGAATAGAAATATAACCTTCTCCCGTATCGAGACTTTCCTCGGTATTAATAGTAAAAGCCATCGGTCCCATGACTCGACTGACTTGACAGATTTCCTGGCCGCGGACCTTATAATTAGACCCCATCGCATCGCCGGTGACAAGAATTTCTACCGCACCGGTGGGATCATCTTGCCCGAAATTAAACTGGTTTTTGCCGTGGGAAGCATCAAAATTGCCTCTTTTGCGGTGAGTAACGATGTCGCGCATTTGATTATAGATACTTTCTTGCACTTTCTCGTCATCAATGCCCGTTACTTCCACACTATAATCGGCATTAACTTGAATTTTGCCCGTATGGACTTCCTCCCCTTGGGTGAGGATAATATCGGCAGTGTAACCGGGAAATCCTTCATCCCAAGTGTAACGGTTTTCGTAGGCGGAGCGGAAAATATCTCGGGCGTTCGTCGTGGCTACAGTCATAATCGCTTTACTTGTGTTGATAACTCCATTTATATCATTGTCGCTGATTTTTTCGCCTCTGGCCGAGATTTCTAGCTGATCAAAAAATCGGGCTAAAATAGAAAAAACTCACCCTCAGCGACCAAGGCGATGGCAGAAGAAACGGCGAAAATCAAGCTTTATCGGAAAACCTATCAACTTCCCCAACTAAATCGCCCCGATTTATTGGTTTTGCAGGATCAGATTCAAGAAAGACAGCAACTGATTAAAACCGGAAAACGGGTTCGCAATACATGGTTAGGATTGAGGAAAAAAGGTTCTTCGTTACTTGGTATGGTTCGATAGGGGGCATAAATCGACTAAATCCTTATCTGGCAAGAGACTTAATTGATTAGTTCGCTCTAGAGCAAAAACAATTGACAAAAATCGCTAAATGCCTTTCTCTATAAGGGTTC
>NZ_JASJFB010000517.1:0-7382 GCF_030065455.1 Microcystis sp. M53602_WE12
AAGACCTCTTGCATAAATCCGAAAACAAACGATAGAAACAATAATGGGAGGGACTTTCAGTTAATTATTTATTAGTAGTTGATAATCTTCAAAAATGTTGCTGTACAAGGATCGACTTAAGACTTTTGCAAGAGGTCTATAATATCCTGGTTCAAGCCATCGAAAGTAAAGCGACGGAAATTCACCTAGAACCCCAAGAAAATCAATTAACTGTCCGTTTTCGCCAAGATGGTCTCCTGCGTTCTGCCTGGGAACCGATTTCTCCAGAAGCGACCCCAGGGATTATCTCACGGTTAAAAATTCTGGCTAACCTCGATTTCAGCGAAAAATCGCGCCCCCAACAGGGAAAAATGACCATAACTTTTTCCGGTCGCAAAATAGATTTTCGTCTCCACACCCTACCTCGTCAACAGGGAGAAAAAATTCTGCTGCGGGTTTTTGATTCTCGATCCCCACTTTGGCCCCTCGATGAGTTGATTGCTAGCCAAGAAACCTGTAAACTGGTACGCACCATGATTGATCGCCAGGCGGGGTTAATTCTGCTCACCGCACCGGCCAGAGGCGGCTGTTCCACCAGTTTCTATTCTCTACTAGCCCATCGAAACCGGGGTGGGGTTAATATCGCTACCCTGGAAACCTCGATCGAACGCAGCCTTAATGGTATTACCCAAGTGGAAATCGCTGATGGTCAAGGCCAAGATTATGCCTCGATTTTGCCCTCTTTCCGGAATCAAGACCTAGACATCATCGGCATCGATCGCCTGGCGGATTCTTCCACCCTTACCCATGCTCTAGAAGCGGCTTTGACTGGACATTTAGTTATTTCTAGTTTACCCCTCAATGATGCCTTTGCTGCGATCGCTCGCCTCAATCAATTAGCGGAGCCGGCCTTAGTGGCTGATACCCTCATTGGAGTGATCAATCAAAGACTGGTGCGACGGGTTTGTCCGGTTTGTCGGCTGAAACATCAACCAAAAAGGGAAGAATTAGCTAAATTTGGTCTTTCTCCCGCCCAAGCTGCTCAATACAGCTTTTATAAAGCTAATTCCCTCACTGCCGAAGAAATCATCCAAGCGCGGGAAAAAGGCAGATTATGCCGTCATTGTCACGGCATCGGTTATCAGTCCCAGATCGGGGTCTTTGAAGTGATCACGATTACCCCTCACCTCAAAACTTTCATCGCTGCGAAGAAACCCGCCGATATGCTCAAAAAAGCGGCAACACAGGCAGGATTTAAGTCTCTCCTCACCTACGGTTTAGAATTAGTCTGTCAAGGTTATACTACCCTAGAGGAAATCGAGCGCGTCATAGCTGATCAATTCACTTTGCCCCCCCTCTCTGCTGCCAATAATCCTGAGATTCCCTCGGATGTTTTCGGGAGAATCGAGGCGATCGAGCAGTTATTAAAAGCTCTCAATGGTGAATTACAGTCATTAAAGCAAGAAATTAACCTAAATTCGCTCAAAAATTCTCCTAAGAGCGCAAATACAACTATTCTCGACCAGGAGTTACCTGATTTGACTAATCTAGTCCTTTCTTCCCAAAACTGGTCATCGGACAAGGAAACGATCGTTTTCGCTGCCCCTGTTTATGAGGAGTTAACCGACCCCGGCGATTGGGAACAGTTAAAACGGGAACTAGACCAGAATCAAGACCTGATCGCCTCCTCGCAAGTCGATACTTCTTTTCCTTCCGTCCTCGATCCTTGGTCCTAGTCGGGTAAAATGCTGGGGAAAAGAATTAAAATTTAACCTGGGCAATATTTGAGGACTAAAAAGGAATGACCACAGAATTAGAAACCAAAAAAGTTACTCCTACTCGCTGTTTAGTTGGCGCAGCAATTTCGGCAGCATTGGGGACAATTCTCTATTATCTCACGGCAGCGATCGGTCATTCTTTTTACTCAAAACCAATGGTTGCTCACAGTCCGATCGCCTTGAGAATTGGCAGCGCTGTCCGCACTTTAGTTTTTGGTTTAGCTTCTCTAGGAACCTTTATTTTTGCTTTTGTCACCATTGGTTTAATTCTTTTGGCTATCCAATTACTACTTAAACGCCCTCAACAAACATAAATTATGAATTATGAATTGGAAGTGGGGAAGTGGGGAGCTTTTCAGTGATCAGTAAACAGTAAACAGTGAACTGATAACTGATAACTGATTAACGGACATTTTGAGCGGTAAAATCTTCGATGAGTTGTTCTAAAGCGGCCGAGGAGGCGCGGGTAATCAGAAAACATCGAAACTCTTGGCCTTGACTGAGATATTGGGAATAGGCCGCCTGTAAAAAAGGTTTATAGCCGGGGTTTTTGCGAATATACACCTCAAAAAAGGCCAAAGATAGAGAATGGGCGTAACTATCGATCAGATATGGTGCGGGCAGGGTAAGATCGGCTACGGATTCGATCGCTTCGTTAATTCCCGCATCTAGTACCGAAAAATCGACGTGAGCTTGACCTTCAATCAGAGCTAAATATTTATTTTCGGTGTTGAGCAGGGGAAAAGAGCGCACCTGTTCAAAAATAGCGGGGGTAGCGGGATCGTAGGTTCCTGCCGCTACAAAAGTGGGAATTTCGATCTTAGCCAGTCCTTTAGCCCCGAAAATACTCCAATTAAACGGATTAACCGCAAAAATCGCTTTTATTCTCGGATCGCGAAAGTTGTATTCTTCTCGCGGTAAATCCAAAGCACGACACTGCAGCAAGAGGGAGACATTGAGAAAAGCCAATCTTCTTTGGCAGTCCCGTTGTAAATTCTCGAAATCGATTGTCGCTCCACCCACAGCTAAGGCTGTATAACCGCCGAAGGAATGTCCACCAACTCCCACATTATCTACATCTAATTGCCCCTGAAATTCCCCCGCGTTGCGTCTTTGCAATTCATCGATCACAAAAGATATGTCCAATGGACGATTGACAAATTCGTTGGTATAAAAAACCGTCCGCGATAAACCAGCGAGCAGATTCTGCACCTGTAGGGTATCGCTGCCGGGGTGTTGGGGTATGGCGACGAGATAACCGTAACTAGCCCAATGTTCCGCTTGTCGGACAAAATCTTCAGGACGAGAAGCTAAACCGTGGGAAAAGACGATAACGGGGGTTTTCTGGGTTAATTGCCCCTTGGGTTTGACAATAATTAGATAAAGTTCCCTCTGACGACGGCTATCGGTTAAATCCAGCCGCATCTGTTCCACTTGTTGCGGTCCGGGTTGTCGGGGGTCAGTCATGGCGGTAAAATTAATTTCACCGGCCTTTTTAGCTTCTTCTAAGGATAATTGCGCCACCTTTTCCGTGAATACTGTGGTGGCTTTCAGGACGACATCGATCGCCCGAGCTAGTCTTTGCACTTTTGTCACATCAATCTGCATATTAGTGGGCAGATTACGCAGCAGATTAAGAATAGTTACCCCTCCCGGTTCAAAAGCCGATTTAATTAGGGCAGAACGCAGGGCAAATTTACCATTAATACCCCCTTGAATGGTGATCAGTTCCCCTAAAAGGTTGAGAATATCTTCCCCCATTCTGGTGTTAAAAAAGCGCGAGATCAGGACGGGATTAATTTCTTTACTTGTGGTTAAAGCTTGCCGAAATTCTTTTTGTTGTTCCGCAGTTGTATTACCTAAATATTGTCCTAGATTAGCGTCAATTCTGCCAGTTTTGGCAAACTTTTCTAGGGAACTAATTTCTAGGGTACGACTAAAGGGCGCTAAGATAAAAGTGATTCTCTCGGCCGAGAGGACAGGGAAGCTAGTCAGTATTGTTCCTAAGCAACCCAGAGCGATCAAGCGACCGATTTTAGCTAATTGCAACAAGTTTTTCTGCTCCTTTTCTTCCTGCGTTCCTATTCCCTCTGCATTATAACAGTAACTTCGCAGTTTTTAACGTTTTTTTTGCTTGACTATCAACAAAAATTATCAATTTGCCACGGTCGATAATCTTGACCTAGAATAACGGGTAACAAGTCTCGAAAATTCCAATCTCGCCGATTTCAAGCTACCTAATACCGGCGGTAGTCAATGATAACCGCTCACTGCTCATTATTTAAGGGTAAAAATGCCAAAGTTGCCACTACTTTCACCCCAAATTCTTCCTCAAAAACAGGTTTTTTATAGTCTAAACTCCACAATTCTAAAGCACAATCATCTTCAGCATTATTGGGAAAAAGATGCAGATGTAGGGTTCTATATTCAGGATCATACTTACATTCAATCTTTTTAATCGCTCCTATTTGTCGTCGATCTAAAGCCACGGCCAAGCGCAGTATAGCACTTAAATGTCTGACCATATACTGATAATATTCCGTTAATTTCATAAAATCATCGTGTCTTTTCTTCGGTTTACTTTTGCGGTGATAACGAGCGATATTAGCGATAACTTCTAACTCTGTTTCTGTATAGCCCAACAGTTCACCATTGCGAATTAAATAATAGGAATGTTTATGATGGGCAGCATGACTAACATATAAACCACTATTATGTAAAATTGCCGCCGCCCATAATAGATCTTTAGCCTCCTGATTCCAGGAATGTAATTGACCTTGAGTTTGCTCGAACAAAGACAGGGAAAATGCCGCTATTCTCTCAGCAGATTCTAAATTAACTTGATACTTTTTCGCTATTTTCAAGACACTGCGCTGACGGATTTCACTCTGATAAAGTAACCGATTATCAATTAACCCGTGCGTCAGCATCCAATCGACGATTACCCCTTCTCGCAAGGCCCTTTCACAGAGAACTAACTTATCAACATCTAACATGGTCATCGCTTCCAAAAGCACGATCGAACCGGCTAGAATTATCTCAGCCCGTTTATCGGACATCCCCAGAATTGCCAGTCTTTGGTGATAGTCCAAAGTGGCGAAACGTTTGACTAATTCTTTGACATCTTTGCGGGTTAATTGATAGCCATTTAAAGGATTGGGAATTTCCCCCAATTTCTCCAAAGCATGGATAGTCATCAAAGTTTCGATCGTCCCAGAAGTTCCCACTAAACGCGGCACTTCTCCCAGCTGTAAATGATGTTTAATTTCCTCTACTGCCCGCTCTAACATTCCGCGGGTGTATGCTCTTAAATAGGCCAATTCTGTGGTACTAATGGGATCGGTGGTGATCAAATCTTGGGTCAAACGCACCGCGCCGATTTTGGTACTACTAAGAAAGCGAATTTCTTGACTATCAGCTAAGATTAATTCTGTGGAACCACCACCGATATCGATAATAATATGGGCTTGATTTTGGAAATCCATTCCCGAGACGACACCGAGATAAATCCGGCGCGCTTCCTCCTGTCCGGAGATGAGATTTACAGAAATACCGACTTCTTTCTCGATTAAAGCCAAAAATTCGTCGCCGTTGGTCGCTTCCCGGGTGGCGCTAGTGGCAACAGCGATAATCTGATCCGCATGGAGACTAATAGCCAGATCGTGACAGCGTTTTAAAGCGGCGATCGCTCTTTCCATGGCCGCTAGGGTTAATTTACCAGTTTTCCTATCTCGATCGCCCAGACGGACTGTATCCTTTTCTCTGGCAATAATCGTAAAAGCGGGTAAAGACGGTTCAATTTTCACCACTACCATGTGAACCGAATTCGTACCAATATCAATCGCCGCTAGGATTTGGACATCGGGGACTTTTGCCTGGGGCGCTAGTTCCCGATTGGGTGTAACTTGATTAGAAATATTCACCATCGCTTATCAGTGATCAGTTACCAGTCGGGGGATAGGTGTTAAGGCTGGTCTTATTATCCCTCTAATTGTCCGCCTCGGCGCAGCAATTTTAGCTTTGTATAGCAGTTGTCCTATTCGTCAATATACAATTTTCGCTGCTCCAGGGCCAATTGCCGGAATTCCCCTTCCCCAAATTCTCCCTCCCTGGGACGGCGCTCTCCCTCGGACTCGACTAAATAGATATAATCACAATCAACCCCTTCTAAATTGGTATTTTCGGCGATTTTCCAAGCTTCGATACAAGCGCCCGTCAGGGTGGCTCCCTGTAAATTGGCTCTCATCACGTTACTATGGGCTAAATTTGCCCCTTCTAGATTAGCGTAGGCTAAATTTGCCTCGCTCAAATTTGCCCTATTCAGGTTGGCATTTTTGAAGTTAAACCCAGAAAGATTTAGTCCGCGAAAATTATAGCCAATATAAGCTTTATTTTCCCCTTGACCAGTAACCAGAAGATTTCTAATCGCAACTTCGTCCAGAATTGTCTTTTCCCGACGCGCTCGCTCGATGCCCGATACCAGATAAAATCGAGTTCTAGTTAAATCTTTTGCCCTTAAATCGGTGGCTTTTAATTGCGCTCCTGTGAAATCAGCTTCTTTAAGATTTGCTCCGCAAAAATTTGTACCTTGACTGGCTAAAAAAGCAATTGCTATCGATTTCGCCATCGTTTCTCTTGATTCTTCTAGGGATAACCAAGCCAGATAAGCGGTGAATAAAGTACCACAAACCCCAACAATCAAAGCTATAGAAAAAGTTCCATTCATCACGGCTATTCCTGCTAATGCTCTCTGAAAAGCTAGTATAATTACTGTTAATAAACTTAAAATTAAGCTGATAAAAATTGCTAGGATAAAACTTGTTGATTGACCAGAAATCAAGGATAAAACTAAGGGTAATCCCCCAACTCGCTGACGATAAAATCTTCCGTAAATTAGGGATAAAATCGTGATTATCACCGCAGCAATGATTTTAAATTGGCTTACATCCGTCACCAGCATTAAAGCTAGATAATAACCAGCTAATCCCCACAGATAGCCGCAGAAAGCCGCTATTAACCAAGAAATTAAAATTAATTGTAGCCGACCGCGCTTTAGTAATCCTGCCCTGGCCTCGGTAAATTTAGTTCTCTCTAAAATAGCCCCTTGAAAATTAGTACCACGCAGATCTGCTTGACTAAAATTAGCCCCGGATAAATTCTGTCCGTGAAAACACTGTCCTTTTAATTTTACTCCTGTAAAATTGCGTTTCCCTTTGGCATATAAATCCAGTACCTCACTTGCTTTCATAGAAATTACGGAGGTCTGTTTTTTGCTTGATTGATTAATGTAATTCATAACAACTAAGTAAGTAAGTGGTTATAATTAAATTGAAGATAGATTTTGTCTTTGATCCTCCCTGCCCCCCTTAATACTAGGGCCGATTCATAGTAGGGTTGATTCATGAATCAACCCTACCCTTCTATCCCTTATAGGGATCTTTCTTAACAATTTTTTCATTAAGCACTCCAACTCTTATCCTGACTTGATTTCAGTTTTTTCTTTGTCAGTAAGGGTGTCAACAAGGAATATTACAAATTGTTAACCGAGTCTTGAAAGCGTTGTGCTACAAAGGTTTGAAATGTTAAGAAAGATGTGACTAATGGACAGCCTTGATAAGGGGGGTG
>NZ_JASJFB010000797.1:0-2474 GCF_030065455.1 Microcystis sp. M53602_WE12
AATAACAGAGGGACAGAGGTGGTTAGCTGAACGTTGGGAAAAACTGATAGTTTTATCGACGTAAGAAGCAGAAAAATTAGCTAAGTTAACAGGATGTACTCTCAGAAAATTTCAAGAGAGATAGGCTTTTAGTGGCTTGGGAACAAGCTTTATCAATTTATTCATAATAAATTTGGCAGAGGATTAAAGATTAGTTATTGTGACTAACTCTTTTGGTTAGAACAAGATAAACTTGAGAATCTTCGGTCAAATTTATTGACTCAAAATCAGCTATACTTAATTTAAATGAAACAGCACTAGGGGCAGGGGGGATCGAACCTAAAATCCATTTTTAATTTAATTATAACCAGCTACTTAACTACTTAACTGAATCTGCTAGGATGCTATCACAGAATAGAAGACTACATCTATTAATTACTGAGGCAGAACCAAGTTTAACCGCTCTTTTTTCACTACTTCTATCGCTTTGGGTCCCAAAAATTAGGCGTTTCGGTTTACCATGGTCAAAGTGTGCTTTCTAGGCTAATGACTTTGACTAAAAACCCCGTGAGCAGAAACCGTCGTTTTTCCCCGCGCAATCTCTTTGAGACTTGCATGGCCCTATTGGTGTTATGTAATTATATTCTGGTTATTTTCGATTTAACCTATATTCCCCTGCGAGATTTTTGGTTACAGGGACGCTTGCAAATAACCTTATTAAGATTTAATGAACCAATAAAACTCGGGCTGATTTCCTTTCAAGAATTACAAATACCTCCCGATAAACCCCTAGAAATTCCCTTTGTTAAAGGAATCGCTAAGTATGATGTGGTGAAAGGAATTAAACCCTATCGCAGTACCAGTGAATATTTAGAGACGGTTAATAAACTTAATCAACTAATTAATCAAAAGCTCTTTAACCCAGAGTTTAATCTGCAAGAATATCGCCAAGATATCGAGAAAATTTTAGACAATTTGCGCCAAAAAAGTGTCAATATGATTGATAATAATCCCTTTGCCTTGGCGGAGAAAACTGGGACTTTAGAGAAGATTAAAAATAAAATGCGCTTGCGGGTTTTTAAAACAGAAAATGTTTCCGCAAAAGCAGCCTTTCAGAAGTTTTGGACTTGGGATTATCTCATTCAAAATGGCTGGGAAAAAGAGTTGAAGTTTTTTAATCAAGAAATTCAACCTTTAATAGAAACTAATTATTTTCGTCCCCTGGGAGAAGATGGGAGACCGATAGATAACTTTGAGGCGATCGATTTTTTATTTGGTACCATCTTTTTCTGGGAATTTATGCTGAGAACTTGGTGGATTGCTCGCACTCATAAAGGCCTGCGTTGGCGCGAGGCTATGTTATGGCGATGGTACGATATTTTTCTGTTTATTCCTATCTGGAGATGGTTGCGATTTATTCCTACCGTTATTCGCCTAGATCAAGTTAAAATTATTAACTTAAGGTTGATTAAAGAACAGGCAATTAAAGGCTTAGTTGCGCTAATTTCTAAAGATATTACTGAGATAATTGTCCTGAGAATAATTAATAAAATTCAGGAATATATTCGACGGGGACAAGTGAAAAATTTTCTCAATCGATCCCTTAATGGTGGCTATAATAATCTCAATGATACTAATGAAGTTATTGAAATTTTTCGGTTAGTAGTTAATAGCACCGTTGACAAGGTTTTACCGCAAGTTAAACCAGAAGCAGAAGCTTTAATTAAATACAATATCGAGAAAATTCTCAGTCAAACTCCCGCTTATCAGAGCTTATTGCGATTACCCGGCATGAAAGGGTTAAAAACTGACTTGAGCAATCGCTTATCTAGTCAATTGTATCAATCCTTTGTTAATATAGCTGAAAAGATTACCCAGGAAGACGAAGTTTTTGAGCGTTTAGTTCAGCAATTAGTCCAGCGTTTCGGGCAATCTCTCGCCGGGGAATTACAATCCCGTCACAGTCTAGAAAGAATCGAGATGTTATTAATTATCTTCCTGGAAGAAGTCAAATTAAACTATGTACAAGAATTCTCAGATGAAGACTTAGAAACTATCCTCGAACAAACTCGCTTACTCCACTCTAAAAGTGCAGAAATTACCCCAGGAGAAACCATGAATCCTCGTCGTCTTCCCTAAAAATTAGTGATCATTGATTAGGTAATCTTGCTTGACATTTTGATCACTTTTGTACTAAAATATCCGATGAAAAATCCATTACTCAATTAACCTAATTATCTACTCCCATGTTAACAAAAATTATTCTCGGTTTACTGTGGTTAGGCTTCGGATTATACGCTTTTTTACTAGCGCCCCCCGATCAACCAGATACAGTGAATTTAATTATCGATCTTTCCACTGGGAAATGGCAAGATATCAACCCGTTAATTATTGCTCTTTTTAACCTGATGGGAGTTTGGCCAATTATCTACACTAGCCTTTTAATTATCGATGGTCGTGACCAAAAAATCATCGCTTGGCCCTTTGCTTTTGCC
>NZ_JASJFB010000342.1:0-3368 GCF_030065455.1 Microcystis sp. M53602_WE12
ATCGAGAATTTGAAAATAAAGAAGAACTGGAAAAAGTAGTCAATCAGCTTTTAAATGAAGGGGGATTGATTATTAAATGGAGTAGAAAACTTAAAAATAAGGGTAATGCTGTCAATGTAACTTAAATGCGTAAAAGCTTAGCGCCATCAGGACGAACAAAAGCTAATGTCTTACCATCCGAACCAAAGTCAACAGATTCATGACCAAGATTTAATATTTGAATTGCTTGTTCTGTCTTTAAATCCCAGAGTTTGATAGTGCCGTCATCACCACCAGAAGCTAATGTATTACTGTCTGGACTAAAACTTATACTTTCGACCGAACCATAGTCCTCTTTTAGGAGGCGTATTTCTTTATCTTTTTCTACATTCCAAAGTTTGACAGTGCGGTCATCACCACCAGAAGCTAATGTATTACTGTCTGGACTAAAACTTATACTTTCGACCGAACCATAGTCCTCTTTTAGGAGGCGTATTTCTTTATCTTTTTCTACCTTCCAAAATTTGACAGTGCCGTCAGCACTACCAGAAGCTAATGTCTTACCGTCAGGACTAAAACTAACACTTTTGACTGAACTATCGTGACCTTTTAGGGTTCGGATTTCGTTTCCTGTCTTTACATCCCAGAGTTTGATAGTGTCGTCATCACTACCAGAAGCTAATGTCTTACCATCTGGACTAAAACTAACACTTTCGACAAAAGCATCGTAGTGACCTGGTAGGGTGAGGATTTCTTTTCCTGTCTTTACATCCCAGAGTTTGATAGTGCGGTCATTACTACCAGAAACCAATGTCTTACCGTCTGGACTAAAACTAACACTTTGGGCTAAACTATCATCACCTTTTAGGGTGCGGATTTTTTCTCCTGTCTCTACATCCCAGAGTTTGATTGTTTTGTCACCACTACCAGCAGCCAATATTTTACCGTCTAGACTAAAACTAACACTTTGGACTGAACTATCGTCACCTTTCAGGGTGCGGATTTCTTTTCCTGTCTCTACATTCCAGAGTTTGATAGTCGTGCCATCACTGCTAGAAGCCAATGTCTTGCTGTCAGGGCTGAAACTGATATCCTTATCATGCCCCATGCGGGCATCGACATACCCATCCCGCCCCATGTGGGTGCGGATTTCCTTGCCTGTCTCTACATTCCAGAGTTGGATAACTCTACCAGCAGAAACTAAAGTTTTGCTGTCTGGACTAAAACGTACACTATCAATTCCATCACTAGCAAAGTTATCAAGATTGAGAGTGTGGATTTCTTCTCCAGTTTCTACCTTCCAAAGTTTGATAGTGCCGTCAGAACTACTAGAAGCCAAAGTCTTACCATCTGGACTAAAGCTTAAGCTGGAGATTAGGTAACCATACCCCTTAAAGCTATTATATTCTCTTACGGTTACAAGAGATTTCTGTAAAGCCTCCATTACTTCGGCATTAATTGTACGTTGTTTTTGCAAAATTTTTCCTGCTTTGATCGCTTGTACAAAAGCTTCTAATCCTTTATTTTCATTCAATAGAGATAAAGAAAGCCTAGCAATAGATTCAGCCTGATTGTATTTCGCTTGTTGTGTTTGTTTCCAAGCCATCCAACCCAATCCCGTACTAATTACCACCGCCACCAAGGAACCCGCCGCAATCCCCCAAGCGGTTCTAATTTCCCGCCGCCTGCGGGCTGCTTCGGCTTGTTTTATCCGCTCTCGCTCTTGGAGACTCTGCCTGATAAAATCCTGTTCACTTTGGCTGATATCTTCTGGGCGTTTCTTCAATTGTTCTTCCGCCTCCGCCAACGCCGCCCCGCGCAACCATGAGCCTTCATCCCCCTGCGTCTTTTGCCATTGCCCCATCGCCCCCCGCAAACGCTCCTGCCAAGCGCGAAAAACCCTGTCTGTATCCATCCAGCCCCGCAATTCCCCCCAATTGCGAATCAGTGCTTCATGCACCACTTCCACCGTCTCCACCTGTGCCTCTTCACTGCGACTGGTGACAACTAAACGCGCATCCGCCAGTTGTTTCACCAGCGCCCAATTTACCGCCCCTAATTCCGCTTTTGTCGCCAGCCGCCGCGTATCTTCTGTGCCTTCCCCTGGGCGTACCAATTGGATGAAAATGCGCCGCACCTGTTCCCGTTGCGCCTCACTCAGCTTGTCATATTCTTCATTGGCATGGCGGGCCAAAGCACCCTGCACTTGGCCAATTTCTGTATATGCCAGATGGGTTAACTGTTGGCCCTGTCGCCGCTGCCACAATTCCGTTAAGGCAAACTCTAGTAATGGCAAATTCCCCGGCTCACTCTCCACATCATCGAGGATGCGCTCCACCAGTCCCGCTTCCAATATCACCCCCAATTTTTGCGCCGGTTTTTCAATAACTTCTGTGAGTTCTTCTCGGTTCATCGGCCCCAATTTCAAGTCAGTATTTTGTAAGACATCGGCAAAGGGACGATAGGAAAGAGCATTCCCCAAGAAATCCGCCCGCATAGTTAATACCAACACCATTCCTACCCTTTCAAAGGGGAATGTAGTTAATTTATCGAGAAAATTACGACGGATTGTTTCATCAGGACAGAGGGTATAAAGTTCCTCAAATTGGTCGGCAATTAGCAGTACCCGTTCACTGGGATAATTGTGTTGGATTTGGGCAAAAACATCAGCTAAAGGAATGTCGCCATCACGCAAATAATTTGCTAACTGACGCGCTTGGGCGAGGCGTTCTGTCTCATTTAAATTAGTTGTATAAAGGGGAACTAATGCCAAAGCTAGGGCATGAAAAGGGTCAGAACCGGGACGAAAATGGGTAAACTGCCAGTGACCTTCTTGTTGCAATTTAGGGACTAATCCCGCAAAAACTACCGAGGATTTGCCACTTCCCGACGCACCTAATAGGGGGATGAAATTACGGGTTTGGGTTGCCTGAAATAGGTTTGTGATAAAGCTTTTGCGCCCAAAAAAGTATTCTGCATCTCCTGGCCCAAAATGAAACAAGCCACGATAGGGACAGGGCAGATTATCATCGGCAACATCGGCAGAATCAGCAGGGGCTATTCTTGCTTCTTCTCGATAATAGTAATTGGTAATCGTGATGGTTGCATTGCCAGTCCCAGAGGTAGCAGCATATTGAGCTTCTGTAATATTTTGTTGAATTTCGCTTGGTTCTGACATATCAACCATCCTGATTAATTAAAATACAGTCTCAGTCATCCTTAGATGTGCCATGCTCGGTGATGCCGCTAATAAGTACCTAGGCAAAATTAATTACATACTCGCCTCCAAAATTGTCCAGCACTTTTTTAACGTAAGCGAGGAGGCTCTTTCGGTCTTTATAGGCGCTAAATTCAATCCATTCATATTTTAAAAATCTCCATAATATTTC
>NZ_JASJFB010000566.1:0-6155 GCF_030065455.1 Microcystis sp. M53602_WE12
GGGGTGTGGGGTGTGGGGTGTGGGGTGTGGGGTGTGGGGTGTGGGGTGTGGGGTGTGGGGAGTGGGGTGTGAGAATTATGAATTATGAAGTGGGGAGTTTTTTGCTGTGAACAGTGAACAGTGAACTGAAAACTCAAATCTGATCAGTGATCACTGATAACTGATCACTGATAACTGACTAAATCCTGCTATAATCTGATTGAATAAGTATAAAAATATTAATTGCTCGATCGCTAATTATGGAAGATACCCTGCCGCTTATTTACGTTTCTGGATTGCTAATTTTCGTGATTGGTTTAGGAATTTTTGTCATCGTGCAAATCTTTAAAACCCGTCGAGTGGAAGGAACCTTTAACAAGCTACAAAAGAAATTGCAAAAAGAAAAAGGTACAGCTAAAGAATACTATGAATTAGGGAGTCTTTATCTCGATAAAAAACTCTATGTTCAAGCATTGAGTTTACTACAAAAGGCTTTAAAAATCTCTGAGGAAGAAAGCATCGAACCAGAAAATCAAGCCCTAATCTACAATGCGATCGGTTTTTCCTATTTTGCTCAAGAACAATTAGAATTAGCGATTCGTAACTACAAAGAAGCAATTAAACTTTATCCTCAATACTCGATCGCTCTCAATAATCTTGGCAATGTTTACGAAAAGAAACAAATGGCTAAAAAAGCTCTCGAAACCTACGAAGAAACTCTCAAATTTGATCCTGATAATACCGTAGCGAAAAAGCGCACCGAATCCCTGCGTAAACGCTTTGCTGAATCGAAATAGTTTTGACTACTGATCAAATTCTTTTTAGAGATCGAAGAATCTTCGATCTCTTTCTTTATTTCAAGCCATAAAACAAGACAATTAAACTAGGGGTTAAAAACGTCAAAATTAAATTTAGGGGCGCACCCAAACGGGTAAAATCGAGGAATTTATAGCCGCCAGGTGCATAAACCATGGTGTTAGTTTGATAGCCAATTGGTGTGAGATAACTATTAGAAGCAGCAAAGGTGACAGCATACATAAAAGCCAAAGGATTTAAACCCAAAGTTTTCGCCACTTCCACGGCGACGGGAATCATTAACACGACGGCGGCGTTATTAGAGAGGATTTCAGTTAAAACTGAGGTAATTAGATAGAAGAAAACTAAGATCCAAAACCCCGAAAGATTGCCGCCGATAGCCACTAAATTATCTGCTAACCATTTAGTAGTTCCCGAGTTATCCATGGCAGTACCTAGGGGAATTAAACCCGCTAATAAAAAGATAATATCCCAACGAATAGAACCATAGACTTCCCCCGGTTTTAGACAGCCAGTAATTACCATTAAAACCACCCCAACTAAACTGGTGACGAGAATTGGTTGAATATCAAAAGCGGCAATAATAATCACCGACAAAGTAATTATTAAAGCAATAATGCCTTTATCCTGTCGCTGGGATTCAATTTCTTTTTCTTCTAAGACTAATAATTCCCGCGTGGTTTGTAAACCAATAAAACTCTGTTTTGGTCCCTGAACCAAGAGCAAATCGCCAAACTTTAAAGGAATTTTACCTAATCTTCCTTGTAGTAATTCCGAACCACGGCGAATCGCCAGAACTGTTGCGTTATAACGCTGACGGAATTTCAAATCTTTTAAAGTTGTCCCAATTAAACGGGAATTAGAGAGAATCAAAACCTCGGCTAATTTTTCCTCACCTGTAGTAATTACCGACTCAATATCTTCTTTCTGAAATTTGAGATCAGCAAAGATTTCTAATCCTCTTTCATCTTTAATTTTTAATAGTTCTTCCCGGCTACTGTGAACGATTAAAATATCGCCAGCATTGAGAACTTTATCGGCTAAAGGTTGGGGTAAATGTACCTTATTTCTGATTAATTCCAACACATCAAAATCAAACTTTCTTTGTAGTCCACTTTGAGATAAAGTTTGACCGATAAGATTAGAACGAGGGGTAACAATGACCTCACTCAGATATACTTTAGAACCGTAATCATCGTCTAAAAATTCCCCCGTGGAAGATTTGCGATCAGGTAGTAATTTCGGGGCAAAAATTGTTAAATAAATCAACCCTGCCAAAAAAGTTACTAATCCTAAAGCAGTGAATTGAAATAAGCTAAATTCCCCATAACCCAGCTTGGCAGAAATACCACTAGCGAGAATGTTAGTAGAAGTTCCCACCACGGTAATCATCCCCGCTAAAACCGTGGCGTAGGAAAGGGGAATTAATAACTTAGAAGGGGAAATTTTTTGTTTTTTACACCAATCTTCAACGATGGGTAAAAAGATCGCCACCACTGCCGTGTTATTAATAAAAGCACTAATCGGCCCCACCAATGCCCCTAAGACAAATACCTGTTGGTGGGGATTTTTGCCCCCCCAAACCAGCAAGCGATCGCGAATTACTTGAATCACTCCCGTGCGGGTAATTCCAGCACTAAGCACAAACATCGCCATCACTGTCACCGTGGCAGCATTACTAAATCCGGCGATACCTTCTTCGGGAGTAACTAAACCCAAAAGAATGAGGACAATCGCCACGCATAAAGCGGTTAAATCTACCGGTAGCCATTCCGCCACGAAAGCGACTAAAGCAACGACTAAAACCGTTAAAGTCAGAATAATTGGTGTTGGCATTGATTTATTTTTTCGTCATGAACCAGCGAATAAATAACTTCTCCAACTCAATCCAAACAAACATTAAGGCACTAAATCCAAAACAGATTAATAATTCTGTGCCACTAATCCATTGAGTGCCGAAGAAGCTTTGTAGAGGAGGAGCATAAATTAACAACAATTGTAGGATCGTTGTCAAGCCCACGGCGGCGATAATGTAAGGATTAGAGAAGGGATTCATTTGCACAGCTAACTGGGTATGGGAACGCACCGCCAAAGCATGACCCATTTGTGCTAAACAGAGGGTAGTAAATACCATGGTTTTCCAACGTCCAGGATCTCCGATTTCGGGGGTTGCTTGAGTATATCGGTAAGCCCAAGCCATCATAATAATGGTGAGAATGGCAAACACCACACCGATGCGAATCATATACCAACCCAACCCGCGAGCAAAAATGCTTTCCCGGGGGCTAAAAGGTGGACGTTTCATCACATTAGGTTCGGCGGGTTCCATTGCCAGAGCAAGAGCCGGTAAACCGTCGGTGACAAGGTTCATCCAGAGGATTTGCAAGGGAGAAAGGGGTACACCGCCTAAACGGAGCAGAGGAGCCGCTGCAATCGTTAAAACCTCGCCAATATTACTGCCGAGAATGTATTTAATAAAGCGCCGAATGTTGCTGTAAACCACGCGCCCTTCTTCGGTAGCGGCGACGATGGTGGCAAAATTATCATCCAGCAAAATCATATCACTGGCTTCTTTGCTGACATCGGTTCCCGTAATCCCCATGGCGATGCCGATATCCGCTTGTTTTAGTGCCGGAGCATCGTTCACCCCGTCCCCCGTCATGGCGACGAATTTGCCCTGTTTTTGCAAAGCTTGGACGATTCTCAGCTTATGTTCGGGAGAAACGCGAGCATAGACGCTCACACCATCTACCTCTGCCTCTAGGTCATTCTGAGACATTTTTTCTAATTCTTTACCCGTGATTACTCGCTCCCCGGGGGCAGCAATTCCTAATTCAAATGCGATCGCCTTGGCGGTTAATTGGTGATCTCCGGTAATCATAATCGGACGAATTCCCGCTTGACGACAGAGGGCAACCGCTTCTTTAACTTCTTTGCGGGGTGCATCGAGCATTCCCACCAATCCCAACCAAACCAGGGATTGTTCCTCACTATCTTCTCTTTCCGCTTCTGGCACTTCTGTCATCGGTTTATAGGAAAAACCTAAGACTCGTAGGCCATTACCCGCCATTTCGTCATTTTGTGCCAAAATACGGCTTCTTTGTTCATCTGTTAAGGGTTGACTTTCCGCCCCAACTTGGATCAGAGAACAACGTTCGAGAATTAATTCCGGTGATCCTTTGGTAAACATTAAATAGGCAGAATCCCCCAAACCTAACTGGGCATTCTCACAGATTACTGACATTCTCTTTCTTTCGGAAGAAAAGGGAAATTCGCCTAAACGAGGGCTTTGTGGTGCCAATGCTTCCCGATATAGTCCTCCTTTACCCGCTAACGTCAGTAAAGCTCCTTCGGTGGGATCGCCTAAAATTGACCATTCTTGAGCTTTATTTTGCAAAAGTGCATCATTACACAGCACACAAGCCGTTAAAATTGCCTGTAGTTCCGGATCACTTTCACTAACACCATTAAACTCACCGATAGGCGCGTAACCTTCCCCCGTGACAGTAATTGTCTGCTCGGAAGTATTAACTTTCTGCACCACCATTTTATTTTGAGTTAAAGTTCCGGTTTTATCGGAGCAAATCGTCGTTACCGAGCCTAAGGTTTCCACTGCCGGCAATTTACGGATTAAAGCTTGTCTTCTCACCATTCTTTGGGTTCCAATTGCCAAAGTCACCGTTACCACTGCCGGTAAACCTTCGGGAACAACGGCCACAGCCATACTGAGGGAAGTTTCGAGGAATGATTCAAAAAACTGCCAACCAAAGCGAATTACGCCACCAAGCACGACTACAGCCACTAAAGCTAGGGAACTACTCACTAAAACGTTACCTAACTGCGACATTCGCTGCTGTAGGGGAGTTGGTTCACTTTCTACTCCTTGCAACAAAGCGGCGATTTTACCGATTTCCGTATCCATTCCCGTCTTGGTAATCGCCACTTTCCCCCGTCCCTGTACTACTTCTGTACCCTGATAGACGAGGTTAATGCGATCGCCTAAAGAGGCATCTTCCGGTAAAACCTTCTGTGCTTGTTTATTCACCGATTCCGCTTCCCCCGTGAGGGCAGCTTCCCGGATTTGCAGGTTTTGTGCTTCTAATAATCTGCCATCGGCGGCAATTTGTACCCCCGCTTCCAGTAACATGATATCCCCGGGGACAAGTTCCTTGGCCGTCACTTCAAAGGTGCTACCATTACGAATAACTCTAACTTTGGGCGAGGATAACTGCTTAAGGGCTGCTAATGCCTTTTCTGCCCGACTTTCCTGTAAATATCCTAAAATACCGTTTAAAATAACAATTGTAAAAATAGCTATCGCGTCTTTGGGAAATTCCCCTTTTTTCAGGTCCAAAACTGCCGAAACCACCGCCACGGCAATCAGCATCACTAACATAATGTTAGTAAACTGTTCCCAGAGAATCATTAACGGGCTACGTCCCCCCGTTTCTTTTAGTTCATTTAACCCGAAAATATCCTTTCTTTTAACAATTTCCGCCTCGATTAAGCCGGTTTCCCCATTGGTTCTCAGTATTTCTAGGGTTTGTTCCCCAGTTAAATTATGCCAAGCACGATTATTCTCTATTTCCGAGACTTGAGGTGACGTAGTGGGAAAAGTCATAGCGATCGATTGAAGAGGGTGTACGCGTGAACTAAAAAGGTAAGCGAATTAAGCTAATTACATATCACAATATCAGTTATCAGTTATCAGTGACCAGTTATCAGTTATCAGTGACCAGTTATCAGTTATCAGTGACCAGTAAGCAGTCAGCAGTTATCAAGGAAGTGGGGTGTGGGGAGAACAAAGCCGCCTCCTGCCCCCTGACTTCTCGATAATCTGAAAAAAAATGTAACGAAATGTGAAGTATAATGGCGAATGTGATAAAGACAAGACATTAGAGAGTAGATAGGAAACGATGCGAGTTGCGATCGCTGGTGCGGGACTAGCCGGATTATCTTGTGCGAAATACCTTGTCGATGCGGGACATACGCCCATCGTACTGGAACGTCGCGATGTATTAGGGGGAAAAATTGCCGCTTGGAAAGATGCCGATGGGGACTGGTACGAAACCGGTTTACATATCTTCTTTGGCGCTTATCCCAATATGCTGCAATTATTCCAAGAATTAGGCATAGAGGATCGCCTACAGTGGAAAGAACACTCGATGATCTTCAATCAGCCGGAAAAACCTGGGACCTATTCGCGGTTTGACTTCCCTGATATTCCCGCCCCAATTAACGGTATTGTTGCCATTCTTCGCAATAATGATATGTTAACTTGGGAGGAAAAAATTAAATTTGGACTCGGTTTAATCCCTGCCATTGTTAAAGGTCAAAGTTACGTCGAGGAGATGGACAAA
>NZ_JASJFB010000764.1:0-11003 GCF_030065455.1 Microcystis sp. M53602_WE12
CTCATTCAACTGTTGCAATCAGATTTCGATGTTCAGGAATTAGCAACTATTTGATTAGCTAGTTTATAGGAGAGTGGGAAGCTTTTTTTCAGTGATCAGTGAACTGATAACTGATACGGCCTTTCTGATCAAGATGAAGTATAACCGAATGTGGTATTGACGACCGGCGACCGACTCCTGACTGCACGAAAAACTTTTTCGGTAAACCCGAAATAATCAAAGGGTGAGCATTGCCCACCCTTGCTAATTAAGCGGTTACTACCTGGGAAGCTAACCGTTTAAAGGTCAATCTTTCATCGGCCACATCGACAAAAATCGTGTCTCCCCCTTTGAATTCGCCGCGCAGAATTGCCTTAGCGATCGGAGTTTCCACATATCTTTGTACTGCCCGTTTTAAGGGTCGCGCACCGTACACTGGATCGTGACCAATTTCTGCTAGATAATCGAGGGCAATATCGGCAAGTTTCAGGGCTAATTTTTGTTCCATCAAGCGATCGCTGAGATTGGCTGTCTGTAGTTTGACAATCGATCGCAGTTGCGCTTTTTGTAAACTATGGAAAATGATCGTTTCATCGATACGATTGAGGAATTCGGGACGGAAACTATTCCGCATTGCTTCCATCACCCGCGCCTGCATTTCCTCGTAACGAGACTCATCACCAGCCACGTCTAAAATGTATTGAGAACCGATATTACTGGTCATAATAATGATGGTATTTTTGAAATCAACCAGATGACCTTGAGAGTCGGTTAAGCGCCCATCGTCAAGGATTTGTAACATAACGTTAAAAACGTCGGGATGGGCTTTTTCAATCTCATCAAAGAGGATGACAGAGTAGGGACGACGCCGGATTGCCTCGGTTAATTGTCCTCCTTCATCGTAGCCGACGTATCCCGGAGGCGCACCCATGAGACGGGAAACGCTGTGTTTTTCCATGTATTCCGACATATCGATGCGAACTAGAGCCTCTTCCGTGTCAAAGAGATTGCGCGCTAAAGCTTTCGCCAATTCTGTCTTACCAACACCCGTCGGACCGAGGAAAATAAAGCTGGCCGTGGGACGGTTGGGATCCGATAAACCGGCGCGGGAACGTTGAATCGCTTCGGCCACGGCTGTGACCGCTTCCTCTTGACCGATGACACTTTCGTGTAATTCGTCTTCCAGATTGAGGAGTTTTTCTTTTTCCGATTCGATTAATTTATTGAGAGGAATTCCCGTCCATTTCGAGATAATTTCGGCGATATCCGATTCGAGAACTTCTTCCCTTAATAAACTTTTACCGGTGGTTTGTTTGTCGGCCAATTGAGTTTCTAGGGCGGACATTTGCCGCTGCAGATCGGTTAATTTTCCGAACTTTAATTCCGCAGCCCGATTATAATCATAATCGCGTTCGGCCTGTTGAATTTCCAGATTAACTTGTTCGATCGCTTCTTTAACCCCACGAACTTTATCGATAATCTCTTTTTCCCCTTGCCATTGGGCATTTAATCCCGATTGTTCTTCCTTGAGGTTAGCCAGTTCTTTTTCTAACTTTTCTAACCGTTCTCGCGAAGCTGGATCGTATTCCCGTTGTAGGGAAAGTTTTTCCATTTCTAACTGGAGAATTTTGCGATCAATTTCATCGAGTTCTTCCGGTTTAGAGGTGATTTCCATCTTCAATTTGGCCGCCGCTTCATCAACTAAATCAATGGCCTTATCGGGCAAAAAGCGATCGCTAATATAACGATTAGAAAGCAGTGCCGCCGCTACTAAAGCATTATCGGCAATTTTTACCCCATGATGCACCTCATAACGTTCTTTAAGACCGCGAAGAATTGAAATAGTATCGACCACATTTGGTTCATCTACTAAAACCTCTTGGAAGCGTCTTTCTAACGCCGCATCTTTTTCGATATATTTGCGGTATTCATCGAGGGTAGTGGCCCCGATACAACGCAATTCACCCCGGGCTAACATTGGTTTTAATAAATTGCCCGCATCCATTGCCCCTTGAGTGGCTCCCGCACCGACAACGGTGTGAATTTCGTCAATAAACATGATGATATTGCCTTGGGAATCGGTGACTTCCTTGAGGACAGCTTTTAATCTTTCCTCAAATTCTCCGCGATATTTTGCTCCCGCAATTAAGCCACCTAAATCGAGAGAAATGAGAGTCCGATCTAACAGAGATTCTGGCACATCGCGGTTAATAATCCGCTGGGCTAATCCTTCGACAATGGCTGTTTTTCCTACTCCCGGTTCCCCGATTAAAACTGGGTTATTTTTAGTCCGACGCGAGAGGATCTGAATGGTGCGACGGATTTCGTCATCCCGTCCAATTACGGGGTCTAATTTACCTTCCCGTGCCAATTGGGTGAGATCCCGTCCGTATTTTTCTAGGGCCTCGTATTTGCCTTCTGGATTCTGATCGGTCACTTTTTGACTACCTCTGACTTGTTGAATAATTTCTTTGAGTTTGTTTTCCGTAAGTCCGAATTCTTGAAAAATATTTTTACCGAAGCGATCATCTTTAGCGTAACCTAAAATTAAATGCTCGATCGAGATAAAGTCATCTCCAAATTCTCGACGATAATTTTCCGCTCGATCGAGTAAACTATCTAAACTACGACCTAAATAAATCGAGTCGCCGGGGTTAGAGATTTTCGGTTGACGACGGATAAAGTCATCGGTGCGATCCCGCAAACGGGCTAGACTAATATTAGCTTTACTAAAGACACTGCCCGCTAATCCCTCCTGTTCAAGAAGGGCTTTCATTAGATGTTCGCTTTCGATTTGTTGCTGGCTGTTCTGTTTGGCAATGTCCGGCGTTTTGACGATTGCCTCCCAAGCTTTTTCCGTAAATTGTTGTGGATTGGTTGGCTGCATTTTCTATAAGAGATTACTTTTATACCCTTGAGACTATTCTAGATTGACCGGTTTGTTGGCTTCTAGGGGCTTACCGTACCTAGTTCAGGGGGATTTCCCCTCAATGGTGCGATTTAAGCCGCTAAAGTTTATAAGCTGTCAGGGATTTAAACTGCGTCTTGGAAATTTTAGTACAAATGCTCGGATTCTCAACCAAGCTAAAATCTTAAGTAGCTGGTTATAATTAAATTAAAAATGAATTTTAGGTTCGATCCCCCCTGCCCCCCTTGATAAGGGGGGTGCTGATAGGCGGGGGGATCCCCCCTGCCCCCCTTGATAAGGGGGGTGTCTAATAATTTTTAACACCTACCTACTTAATTATTAAAGATGTTCACTGATAACTGATTACTGATAACTGATAACTGATTAATTCCCCCCTAAAATACTATCTAAGCGATTAAAGATTTAACTTTACTGATGATACCAACTGGGTCAATACCTTGGTGGGGGAACTGTTCCCATAAACCGCCACAACCTTCGTGGTGAGTACCGATATAGGCGTATTTAGGAGTTAAACCGCGTTCGAGTAACCAAGAACCATAACGGCTACCTAAACCCGTGCGACGGTTAAATGCTTCTACCACTAAAACAAAGGGAGAACTACCAACTTTAGCGATAATTTCTTCATCCACCCCATTGAGAGTCGGTTTATTAATTAAACCCACGTCGATCCCTTCTTGTTTTAAGCGTTCCACTGCATCTAAAGCGCGGTATAAACCATCGCCAAAGCTGATGATATAACCGGCAGTGCCTTCCCGAATTACTTCATCTTTTCCGGGGACAAAGGTGTAACCATCGCCAAAGAAATTATGGCCGTTAGTATCAAGAATATTGGGAGTTTTAGAACGAGTCGAGAAGATAAAACGTAAACCGGGTTGATGGAAAGTTGCCTCGACACAAGCGGTCATTTGTGCCGCATCGGCCGGGAAATAAAGACGGGTTTCGTAACCGTCATCCAGTCCATTATCGGCAAAGAAATTATTCAAACCAAAGTGACAGGTATTATCCGCCATATCATCGATACCGGAATGGGAAAAATGACATAAAAGATTAGAATAATTCAAGCGGGCCATGGTGATTTCAGAAATACACATTTCTAGAAAAGCGGCAAAGGTGGCGAAAATTCCCTGTTTACCTTTTTCCATCCCAAAACCAGCAGCCGCCGAAAGATTGCCCCGTTCCATAATACCGGAAGGAATAAACACTTCGGGATGTTTATCGTGGATAATTTTCAGACCGCAGGAACCCTCTAAATCGCTATCTACTACTAATACCTTAGCCTTGCGTTCTTCCTCGCTCATTTTGCCTAAAAGACTGACTACTGCTTCGCCGAAAACGTTGCGGTTAGAACCCCATTTATCCCCAGAACCGAGGAATTTATAGTCATTAGAAGGCTTCTTAATACTGTTGAGATATTCCACGGCGGCACTGTGTCCTTTTGCCTCTAAATATTTCAAAGCCAAGGGGACAGAAATCACATCATGACCGTGGTTAGAACCTTCTAAACCTTCAATTCCAGGACACATGGGACGTTTATTAATAATCGCAATCGGGCCAGGAGTATTAATTGCTTCACATATATTGCGATACAAACTATCGATATCTTCCCCATCTCCCACTAACACTTTTAGTCCATGGCCGGTGAGAGTTTTAGCCACATCATAACCGGGTAAATATTTGGAAGGATTACCGGCAATCGTCACATCATTATCATCAATAATTAGCTTAACATTGATGTGTTGAGCTACGGCTAAACGGGCAGCTTCTGCGTCATTGCCTTCCTGTTGAGAACCATCGGAACCTAAACAAAAAACGGTTTTTCCGGGGTTAGCTAAAGCGACACCGTTAACGTAGGGCCACATATGTCCTAAACGGCCAGAACTAAATTTGACGCCTGGGGTTAATCCTAATTCCGGGTGTCCGGGGAGTTTAGAATTGGCCTCGCGGTAGTGCATTAATTGTTCTGCAGGTAAAGAACCTTCTAACGCAGACATGAGATATTGAGTACCGACGCGGTGTCCCGCTTCATCGAAGAAGATTGGTACAAATTGACTAGGTTGACTGCGGAAAAGAGCATCGAGAATCACCACTTCCGGGACGGTATCGTAGGGGCCGCCGGTGTGACCACCCACACCCCGGGCCGCACCCGTGGCAGTAAAAAAGATGATAGCATCGCGACAAAGTTGGATATTGGCTTTTAGGGCGCTTCTTTGGTCGTCGGTGAGGGTGGGGTTACTGGGGTCGAGACTGATGGGTTTATAGGCGCTCAAATCGATGGGAAAGGTTGTCATCGTAGATTTTCCTTAATGTAGAGAAATAACTATAGTCAGGGAAATCATAGCCTAGAATGTCACCCGATCGATTGATTGAATAATTTCTTATCATTGATGTAGTCCCTAATACAAAAGTTTTACCCCTGCTGGGATAGCGTCCACGGTGCGGGACGGGGGAAATCTTAAAAAAGATACGGGAAAAAAAGCTGTTCTTGAGGGCAATGGTCCAGAATGGCAGCTAAGACCAAGTAAAAAGGATAACCTTTGACTGTATAGCGTTTCTCACAGGGATGAAGTATGACCTGATTCTCGGTTGATATTACTGCAACCTCTAGCCCAAAAATCAGCGCATAATTAGCAAAAACTAGATTTTTTAAGGTAAAAACTATGTGTTTAGGCATACCGGGACAAATTACGGCAATTATTGATGAAAACCATCATCTCGCTCTCGTCGATGTGGGGGGTGTAAAAAGAGAAGTAAATATTACTTGTATTGTTGATGAAGACCATCCTGCTAATACTTGTGTAGGGGATTGGGTATTAGTTCATGTGGGTTTTGCCATGAATCGAATCGATGAAGATGAGGCGCAAGAAACCTTAAATTTATTAACACAATTAGCAGAATTAGAGGCAGAATTTAATCATAATTAATGTTCTTAAAGTAGTCACCCATAAATTAATGCTGTTGTCTATCTCTAAGAAATGTAAATTACGGCAATTATTACTGACTACCGACAGCTAAAAATGATAATTAAAGGATATAAACTATGAAATACGTTGATGAATTTCGTGATCCAGTTAAAGCGGCAGGATTAATTCAACAAATTGAACAATTATCGATAAGAATCTCTGAAAAGCGGGAAAAAGTTACTAAAATTATGGAGGTTTGTGGAGGTCATACCCACTCAATTTTTAGATACGGTATCGAGGCAATACTTCCGGAAACTATCGAATTAATTCATGGTCCTGGATGTCCCGTTTGTGTGATGCCGCGAGGTCGTTTAGATGATGCCATTTTTCTCGCACAACAACCGAACGTAATTCTGACAACTTTTGGCGATACTATGCGTGTCCCCGGTTCCCATTTGAGTCTGCTGCAAGCACGAGCAAAAGGTGATGATATTCGCATGGTTTATTCTCCTCGCGATGCCTTAAAAATTGCCAGAGAAAATCTCGATAAAGAAGTAATATTTTTAGCATTAGGGTTTGAAACAACCGTTCCTAGTACCGCTTTAACTGTTTTAGAAGCGCAAAGAGATGGTGTCACTAATTTTAGTTTATTTTCTAATCATGTGGTGATTATTCCCGCTCTGAAAGCCTTGTTAGATAACCCAGATTTACAGTTAGACGGTTTTGTTGGTCCCGGTCATGTTAGCATGGTAATTGGCACAGAACCCTATCAAGTTATTGCCCAAGAATATCATAAACCTGTGGTAGTTTCTGGGTTTGAACCCTTGGATATTCTCCAATCAATTTGGATGGTATTAAAACAATTAGATGAGCAGAGATGTGAGATCGAAAATCAGTACGATCGAGTGGTACAAAATCAAGGAAATAGAGTCGCTTTATCGGCAATCAAGCAAGTTTTTGAACTGCGAGATCAGTTTGAATGGCGAGGTTTAGGAGAAATTGCTCAAGGAGGGTTAAAACTGCGAGATGAGTACAGTAATTTTGATGCGGAGAAAAAATTTACCCTACCCAATCAGCGTGTTAAAGATCACAAAGCTTGTCAGTGTGGCGAAATTCTTAAAGGTGTTTTAAAACCCTGGGAATGTAAAGTATTTGGTACTGCTTGTACTCCCGAACATCCCATCGGTACTTGTATGGTTTCTAGTGAAGGTGCTTGTGCCGCTTATTATAAGTATGGTAGAAATTAGTAAATTTTTTTACTGATTAAGGTTCCTTTCCGGTGAGGAAACGCTAGAATTATCACCAGAAGAAATTAACAATCTCTCGGTGATAAAAAAGATGAAGATCAAAAATAATCTGGGTTTATTTGGCTTAACTACCTCTGTGCTGCTAATTATCGCTTCGGAAATCGTTCTTGCTTCCCAAGAACAAACCCTAGAACTGCAACCAAGTCAACCCCCCAGCGCCGATTTTTTCAAACCCGTCACCAATCTAATTAAAGATTTAAACCATCAGGGAGTAACTATCACCGATCCCAATGATCCCATGGCGGTGCGCTACCGAGTCAATTCCCCCTGTCCTGGTTGTTCGGTTTATCTAGGCACGGGAGTTGCCAATCCTCGCACCCAGACTAATAATAATGGCATGGGAATCAATTTTGGTCTTGGTTTCACCATGCCTTTTTCACCCTAAATACCGATGACATATTTACGCCATTCGTGATTGTGATTCCCCCTGGTGTGCTTTAATAGCTCAAAGTGGAGACTGCTGTAGGGACGACGAGGTTGGGCGTGCAGGGACATATTGGCCTCTTTTGGTGTACGATTGCCCTTATGCACATTACAACGCACACAAGCCGCCACTAAATTTTCCCAGGTATCACCCCCCCCGCGAGAACGGGGAATCACATGATCGATGGTTAATTGTTCACCTCGGTAGAGACAGTATTGACAGGTGTGATGATCTCGTTCGAGAATATTACGACGGGTTAAAGGAATTTCCTTGTAGGGAACACGGACGTATTGCCTAAGACGGATAACAGAAGGCAAGGGTAAGTCACGACAAACCACTTTTCCGTTATGTTCTAGGGATTCAGCTTTTCCTTTCAACAATAAAACGATCGCGCGCCGCCAACTGGTAATATTTAGCGGTTCTTAGGAGGCATTCAACAGGAGAACCTTGATCATAGGTGTCTGGAGATCGCTTGAATTTACCCCGAATGGTAACACAGATAACTGGGATTGGAACCTATTACACTAAATCCGTTGAGTATAGATCTGGTAGGGTGCGTGTTTGCGGCGATAATTTCTGATGAAAAACTAAAATTAATAATCCGCGCCCCACGCACCAACCTTATCATCAAATTGGTGCGTTACGCTTTGGCTAATCCACCCTACTGGACTGTTTCAGCTAATTTGGTGTATTAGAAAAATGCTATAAATTCTATAATCTAAGACTTTAAGCCGAAATCTATTGCCCTATTTTAGCTGAAACAGTCCACTACGATTGATGTTTTTGTTTGAGCGCGATCGTTTATAATCAAAATATCATTATTTTGGAGTCAAAGAAAAATGCGTAAACAGACCATTCAATATACATCTTCTTTAGATGCTTTGATTGCCGTTGCCAAGCGGCTTAGCGTCTATGAAAACCAACATAAAATGGATTCCGAAGATTTTTATAACGAATACAATCAGGGAATATTGTCAGATGATATAGCGGTTCTCGCATCTGTGCGGCACACTTAAACCTTTGCTGATTAAGCTGTTCAGGATCGGGAATGTACCTCTTGTGAATCAGAAACACTATATAATCTTTATAGAATGGGCAAACGATTATCGTCATTACCTTGCTTTGCGTCAAGAATTAGAACAAATATTAAATCATGCTGCTTAAACTTTTATCTGATTACCTCAATCAAGTGCGATCGCCGATCTGGTAGGGTGCGTTCCCTGAAACCTTTGCGACTGCGACATGATTTGATATTCGGGAACGCACCACCCTTAAGGTTATGGTTTCGGTTGGTTACGGTGTTGGGGGTTTGGGAAGGAGAATTTAGATTAAAATAGATAACAGATAATTAGCAAAGTCTGCTCATAATGCCGAATATTATCTGGTCGGATTACTTACAATATCGAGCCAAACTGAGAGGATTTGAACTTGCCAAAATAGAAGAGATTCTCAAATACTCTGGAGAAAGGTACTACGATACTGAAACGGGTCGTCTTATTGCCGTAGGCAAGCATGATAATAGTTTAGTAATTATTCCTTATGAATACGATGATAATTTTATAACTCCTGTCACCATTCATGGGACAACACGCCAACAAATTCGATTTCGCCTAACAACTGGGAGATATACTATCCATGAGCAAACCTAAAATGAGATACTTTGAACAAGAAGACATTCTTCATTTAACTATTTCTGATGAACCAGAAGCTAACAGTGTAGAAATTAATCCAAATATTACGGCTGAACTTAATGATTTAGGAGAATTAATTGGCCTAGAGATTACTAATGCTAGTTCTTTTATCCGAGATTCAATTTTAGAGTCAACCCAAGGAAAAATATTAAATTTGTCCCCCCAATGACTTATTGAGTGCGATGCCGAAGGCACTGCCTAGCAGTACGCCGATCTTGTAGGGTGTGTTAGACGGCGATAATTTCTGATAAAAAACTCAAATTAACAATCCGCACCCCACGCACTAACTTTATTATTAAATTGGTGCGTTACGCTATCGAAAAGCTCACTCTACGAGTTAGTGCGCTCGCCTGTGGCTGGGGTTGAGGGTTGAATAGAGCAAATTATAAATAAAGCAAAATCGATGAGAACCATTCCCTTAACTTTAGAACAGCTTATTTAAGCAGTACAACAATTGTCGCCTGAAGAACGAATTGCGATCGCCTGATCGGGTAGAGAACAGGGACGTATTGCCTAAGACGGATAACAGAAGGTAGGGGTAAGTCACGACTCCCTGATCACTAATTTTTGATAAGCTAAGAGACAGTAATTATAATTTCGTCGTCAATCCTATGATTTTGCCAGGTAGTACCGTTCGAGTCACCAATCCCGATGATACCTACTATAAATTTGAAGGTTTAGCCCAGCGTTTAAGCGATGGGAAAGTGGCCGTTCTTTTTGAGGGGGGCAACTGGGATAAGTTAGTTACCTTTAATCTCTCGGAATTAGAAGAAGTAATTATTGCCCCGGCTAAAGGCAAAAAATAACCATGCGTCCACCCTTACCGCAATTGGCCACGGATAACCGCCATCCCGATCATATCGCCGAAGTTATCGAGACGACGACGACCGAGTTTTTAGCGCAATGTTTGGAACCAGAGGAGTTAAACTTTCCTTTTATGCCCGCTTTTGGTAGTTGGGTAAAAGCCTACGATGAAGAAACGGGTAATAAGATTTTTGGGATTGTCACCTTTGCCACCACTGCACCCATCGATTCGGTACATCGCGCTAGAGCTTTGGGGTTATCTTTGGCTGAATTGCGGGAACAACAGCCGCAGATTTTCGCTATGTTAAAAACGGAATTTCGGGCAACTATTGTCGGTTTTGAAACCCTGCCTGGACAATTTAATGGCAATGGTGCCGGGCGAGGTTATATCTATCAATATATTCCTCCCCGGCCTCCACAAATTCATCAGGCAGTTTATCAATGTGAGTCGTTAGAAGTGGTTTATTTTAGTGAACAATTAGACTTTTTACGAATTTTATTACAGGTCAAGAATACTCCCGTGGAAGCTTTGGCAGCTGCTTCTATCCGTCAGATGTACCAATTGCGTCAAGCCGATCGACAATGGTTAGTGAATGTGGGCAGACAGTTAAGTGTTTTACTTAAGGATGATTATGATCGCTTGCGTTATATTCTCAGTCAAATTCATATTAGTCCTTAGATGATGGCGTTGTCAGATCAGAAGAGGAAAGATGCAATGCTCCGGTGCTGATTCGGAGCATCTTTCCATTTGACAAAGCCGATTGTAGGGCTAATTCATGAATTAGCCCTACGCCGATTGTAGGGCTAATTCCACTGCTAAATCGAGCGACTCTTGTTCCCCACTTAAGCCCAACTATCGGCACTATTCGTTCATTAAACACTAATTGTCAAGATGCCATGTAATCTTTCCTATCAAAGTAATTTCAGTTCCGGTGCTGATTCGGAGCATCTTTCAATTTGACAACGCCA
>NZ_JASJFB010000571.1:0-1304 GCF_030065455.1 Microcystis sp. M53602_WE12
ACCCTTATAGAGAAAGGCATTGCTTCGATTTTGGCCAATTGTTTTCTATCTAGAGCGAACTAATCAATTAAGTCTCTTGCCAGATAAGGATTTAGTCGATTTATGCCCCCCTATCGAACCATACCAAGTCCCGAAGAGCCAGTGTTATTTGGATAGCCGATGGCTCAACCCTAGAGCAGCTGAGGAAAAGGCTGAAAGCTTCCGAGAAGGAATCTGGGAAATTGGCTGGAAGAATAATGATGATTGTTGAGGCATTTACGCAAGTACCTGTGACAGTATGGTCTCATAAAAATGAGAGATGTAACGATAAAGTATGGGCAGAACAATTAATAAATGAGCTACCTACATCAGGCTTGCTAGTCGTTGACCTAGGCTTTTTTAGTTTTCCGTGGTTTGACCAATTTACTAAGGAAGAAAAATATTTTCTTACCCGCATGAGGGGGAAAACATCTTACCAAATAAAGCAATTTTTGTCCGCAGGAAAACTTTACCGAGATGAGATTATTACCCTCGGTCAGTATCGCTCTAATCCTTGCCATTCGACCGTCAGATTAGTCTCAGTTCTTTGGGGAAATACTTGGTATGATTATTTGACAAACGTGCTTGATTCTGAACAACTATCCGCTGAGGAAGTTTGTGATTTGTATAGAAGAAGATGGCAGATAGAAGAAGCTTTTCTCTTAACTAAGCGACTCTTAGGACTGGCCTATTTATGGGTTGGACTCACTAACGGCGTACAAATCCAAATTCTCACTACCTTGATTTTCTATACTGTTCTCACTCAGATAGTTCAAGATGTGGCTGTAGCTCTCCATCAGCCGCAAGAAAAAATTTCTGTCGAGATGGTTTTTAGAAGCCTTTACTATGTAGCGAAGGCTTTCTCTCGGGGCGAAAACCCAGATGTAATCAGCTATTTAGCCGAACGCGCTCAACTTTTTGGACTGATTAAAGCTGAACGTCAGCGACATCGAGAGAAAGAGGCTCTCCATCGACAACTATGGGAACCTCTTCCCTTAAGTTGACACCAATGACCGCGTTCGCCAAAAAGGTACATTATCAAAGCGCAAGTCCCTAAGTGCAAGAGTGTCTATTCTAACTGAGAAGTTAATTTTGTCCTATTTAAGTAGGTAGTCGTTAAAAATTATCAGACACCCCCCTTATCAAGCTATCCATTAGTCGGATCTTTCTTAACAAAAAGAGAAGAAACTTAAAAAAAGGGGAAACGATTGATAGGTATAGTTTTGAAAGAAGGAATTAAGGTGGAGGTAAGCAAAAAAATGGAGAAATGGGCAGCCCAAGAATTA
>NZ_JASJFB010000064.1:0-3193 GCF_030065455.1 Microcystis sp. M53602_WE12
GGTTAACAATTTGTAATATTCCTTGTTGACACCCTTACTGACAAAGAAAAAACTGAAATCAAGTCAGGATAAGGGTTGGAGTGCTTACTGCAAAAATTGTTAAGAAAGATCCCTATAAGGGATAGCTTGATAAGGGGGGTGTCTGACAACTTTTAACGCCTACCTACTTATTTATTCGCTCAACCCAACCTAAGAAACTGATTCTAGATGCCTTAAAATCTGTTCTCTTAAATCATCCAAATAATTCTCTACCACCTCCCAAACTGTATTAAGGTCAATTCCCCCTAAATAATCATGTACTAAAATATTCCTAAAACCAGAAATATTACGCCAGTCAACATTGGGAATATTTGCCTTTAATTCCTCCGAAAGCCTTTGAGTTGATTCTGCCAAAGTTTGTAAGCGTCTAATGATAGCATCGCTGATTATTGAATTAGCAAAAAACTCCTGTTTTCCTCCTTGGGAATAGTCCTTAATTTTATCAATACAGTCTAAAATATATTCAAGATAAACTCGATCTTCATTCATAACTTAATTGCCTCCTTTAAGATTCGCTGTTTAATTAGATGATGAAGGCTTTTTTCAGTTACTACATCCACTTTACACCCTAAGAGAGCCTCTAAATCAACTAATAATCCACCGGGAAACCAAGGGGATGTTTTAGCTAAATCATAATCAATTAAAAAATCAATATCACTATTTTCGGTTTCCTCTCCTCTAGCAACGGAACCAAATACACGCACATTAAAAGCACCATGTTTGGTGGCAATTTGTAGGATATCCTCTCGTTTGTCTTGTATGAGTTGTTTTAAGGTCATAAAATAACATCCCTCCCGAAGGTTTTTAATGAACAATTAACAGACTAGACTAGAAAAAACTAAATACTGATAACTCACCCCCCCACTTATTGCCCTAATTGCTGCAAAAATTGCATCACCTTTTCATCAGTTGCCATAATATTCTGTTGGTAGAATATTATAGCTGCTTGTTGTAGGTCAATTTTTGCTTTTTCGGTTTGTTTTAATTGGGCATATAAAAGACCACGACTACGGACCTTATGAACGATGGCTAAATAAGTAATCATTGATTTCTCATTTCAGGTTCGCATTAGATTATATTCTTCGCGGATTGATGAAGTTAGAGATTCCACTAAGATTAATTTTTCCTCAATTGACAGGTTTTTTCCTTGTTTAATTAATGTTTGTAAAGTCATTTTTTGCAAATCAAATTCCGGCACAAGTAGAGCCAATTCTTGTGTTTGTTGATTTTGTAAGTCAGTAATTAATTCTTGTAAAAATAGAGAATCATTACTTAAGTCTGAAATTTCATCTTCATAGTTTTCGAGAGCTTCTATTTGTTGAATACGGTCACTATAATTTTTGAGAAGGGATTCGAGAGCTTCGATAATAAATTGGATGTCTTTAAATGATAGAGTTTTCATAGTTTACCTCAACTTACACGATAAAAAAATTCACCAATTACCCTTAAGGCTTGTTGATAGGTTTCTATTGACATGGGAAATAAGGGTTTCCATAACCAGTGATTACCTCGATCATTAATTAATTCTAGCTCACTGGGAATAGAAATTCCCCGATCTAGTTTCCACCAGTTGTTTCCTATTCCCTGAACGGAAAAGGTCGAAATTCCCCCCGGTGTTTGTCCATCAACAAGGGTTTCTTTTACCCATATTTGCCCATTATTTTCATAGATAGCAATATCTTTGTTAGGACGAACATGATCCATTCTGGGAGATGTAGCATTACCTCTACGGTATAAATCAACGGGTGTTTTTATCATTTGTCACCTCCCTAATTCGCGTAAAAGTTGCATCACCTTTTCATAAGTTGCCATATTATCCTGCTGGTAGAATATTATAGCTGCTTGTTCTAGGTCAATTTTTGCTTTTTCGGTTTGTTTTAATTGGGCATATAAAACACCACGACTACGGATTATAGTAATCATAGCAATTATCGTCGATTGGGTTGACCCAAGGAAACCAAAGTAGGTTGGGTTGACGTAAGGAAACCCAACAACAGACCCAAGGAAACCCAAAAAAAAGATTCAGACAGATTTAGATTTTGGGTGTTGGGTTGCGCTTTTCCTGAGAATTGAGAGGTTTTCTTTAACATATTTATTCGCTCAACCCAACCTACAGTTTTGTAGGTTGGGTTGAGGCACGAAACCCAACAATACACCCAAGCAAACTACCGTAGGTTGGGCACGAAACCCAACAATAGATCCAAGGAAACCCAACAAAAAGATTCAGACGGATTTAGGTGTTGGGTGTTGGGTTTCGTTCCGATGACCCAACCTAGGAAACAATGCGATCGCTCTATTCATAGCCAACCTGCGTCGGAAAGATGATTTCTTCATTTGCGCCCCAGTCAATCTGATAGATTTCTTGTTGAACATAACGGTGAAAACTGGAATATTCCCAAGCTGAAGGAGCATTAACTAATCGATGTTTTACGGGATTATAATGGATGTAATCTACATGACAAATGAAATCTTGCTCGTTTTTGATTAAGTGTTCCCAGAACCGTCTTTGCCAGATAGTTTGTTCTTTTTTATTCTCTCTCGAAGTAGTCATTTTTCCGTGATATTGTGAATCGCAGTTACGACTAAAATAGCTTTTTATTAAACGCCAACGAGTGGAAAAATTGGCATCACCTTCGGGTAAAGTCCAAATGCAGTGCAGGTGGTCGGGTAAAATGACAATGGCATCGATTGTGAATGGGTGACGTTGCATAACGTAGCGAAATGCTTCTCGCAAGAGGGAGATATTTTCTGGTTCGCACAAGAATTTTTTACGCTTGTGAGTGACAAGGGTAAAAAAGTAAGTTCCTCCCTCAATTTTTGCCCTTCGATACTGCATAATAAATATTGATTATTCTGGCGCATAATCCCCCTTGTCGGTTGGATTGACCAAAGGAAAACCCAACAAAGCATAACTGGTGGATTTGTTGGGTTTCGTTCCTCCACCCAACCTACGAAACTATGAAACGATATGATCGCTCTTTTTTAAATCATATAGTAATCATAGCAATTACCGTCAGCAATTCCAAATTCAAACGGTAGTGTAGGATACAGAATTGATTTCGCTTCTGTCCCTCAAAATAGAGTGAACGAGTTGCCCATTGGGTTTTGCAGGAATGGAAGTCCAAGATTTGAGTTTTATAGGGATGCTGAGCTA
>NZ_JASJFB010000265.1:0-4386 GCF_030065455.1 Microcystis sp. M53602_WE12
AAAAGCCACTCTTAATCGTGTCTTGGAACGAAATAGAGGCTTTTAAAGACTGCGTACATGGAGAATTAAAACAAGAATTACCCTCGAAAAGCCTATTTTTCCACTAAGTATTTATGCTCATTGCAAAGGTGAGATGCTCCCAGCCTCAACTCCAATCCCAGCTTGGGATTTACTTCGAGAAGCCCAAAATCGCTGAAACTCAGATAGATCAAGGAAAATCATAAATCGAGGTTAACCCTTTGTCCCGTAATGGTTTGAGCCTTTTTTGCTGACCGAAAACGCCTAAGTCCCACTAACAGCTTAACTAATTGACATCCTCGGTCAAGTTCCTGTATAGTGGCTCCCAAAGATTTAGGGTGATGGTTTTAAGCCTTCACAAAGACTCTTTTCGGCGATTACTCGCAGAAAGCCGTTGAAATTAACTGAAAACCCAGTATAGCGAGTCTATTTGACTTGTGAACAATAATAGCTCCCCTCTCCTTCTGGGATGAGCCTGATGGGTTTTGGCAGTGTATGGATACTTATCGAGAAATGGAAATGCTCAATCACCTTGATGATACTGGACAAGCTAGATGGAAAATATGGTAAAGAAAGCATTTTGGCCAGGCAAAAAGGTCTTTATTACTGGTCATACGGGCTTTAAGGGGTCTTGGCTGGCGTTTTGGTTACTCCATCTAGGAGCAGAGGTAAAAGGCCTCAGTTTAGCCCCCAATACCACCCCCGCCTTATTTGACCAATTGGACTTAGCTCAAAACCTGAGTCATCATATAGGAGATATTCGAGAGCCTGAGTTAGTGACTCGTTTAATCGCTTCATGGCAGCCGGATGTAGTCTTTCATTTAGCGGCACAACCCTTAGTGCGGCTTTCCTATCTTGAGTCGGTGGAAACGTGGAACACAAATGTTATGGGGACTATTCACGTTTTAGAGGCCCTCAAAAGCCTGACTCATCCCTGTGCCGCCGTGTTTATTACTAGCGATAAGTGCTATGAGAATCGGGAATGGGTCTATGGTTATCGGGAAAATGACCCCTTGGGGGGTTACGATCCCTATAGTTCTAGCAAAGCTGGGGCGGAATTGGCGATCGCATCTTGGCGCAGTTCCTTCTTTAAAACCCCTCAAACCCCCATCGGCATCGCCAGCGCCAGGGCAGGAAATGTCATCGGTGGCGGAGATTGGTCTCTAGACCGGATTGTACCCGATGCGATGCGGGCCTTGATGAAGTCCGAAGCGATTCCGGTGCGGAACCCTCTAGCGACTCGTCCTTGGCAGCACGTTTTAGAGCCTTTGGGAGGCTATTTACGGTTAGCTGAGTCGATTTATGAGCAGTTGA
Source organism: Microcystis sp. M53602_WE12 (assembly GCF_030065455.1). Taxonomy (NCBI): domain Bacteria; kingdom Bacillati; phylum Cyanobacteriota; class Cyanophyceae; order Chroococcales; family Microcystaceae; genus Microcystis; species Microcystis sp. M53602_WE12. Next base: position 1,333 of record NZ_JASJFB010000265.1, read on the forward strand.
TGACGGCCAATTGGCAGCAAGACAGCCGGGGGTTATATGGGGCGTTTAATTTCGGTCCGGCTCTGACTTCTAATCGCCCAGTTAAAGAGTTAGTTGAGTCTATCCTACAACTTTGGCCGGGAACTTGGCTCGATCAAAGTGATCCGAATGCTGTTCATGAGGCTAAATTGCTTAATCTAGTCACAGATAAGGCTTTCCATACCCTAAAATGGCAACCCGTCTGGGATTTTCGGCAAACCCTCAAGGAAACGGTGACATGGTATTATCAAGCGGCTCAAATAGACTCTGAAGATAAAGCACAATTCCAAGACCTTACTCGCCAACAAATCGAATATTATCAAAGTTGTCTGAGCGATTAGCGAACTCAAGGCTGATAATAGTGCAAATTAAGTAATAATTAAGTACAAATTTCTCCCCTGAAAGAAAATTAACCATGACTCAATCTATTTCTCCCCCCAGTACAACCAGCGAAGCAGAATTGCGAGAGCAAGTCTTTCAAGCCGTACAAGAATACTACAAACACAAATTTCAACCCCGGGCTTTTGTGGCGGGGCAGACCTATATTCCGGCATCGGGTAAGGTATTTGATGAGCAAGAATTAGTCAAATTAGTGGATTCTTCCCTAGATTTCTGGTTAACGACGGGCAGATATGCGGCGGAATTTGAGGAACGTTTTGCCCAGTGGATGGGGGTAAAACATTGTTTATTAGTCAATTCTGGTTCTTCAGCCAATTTAGTGGCCTTAAGTGCCTTAACTTCCCCTAAATTGGGGGAAAAACAACTTAAACCGGGGGATGAAGTGATTACCGTCGCCGCAGGTTTCCCGACTACAGTTAACCCCATCTTTCAAAATCAGCTAATTCCCGTCTTTTTAGACGTTAAATTACCCGGTTATGACCTCGACATCGAGCAGCTGGAATCGGCCTTGTCAGAGAAGACTAAAGCGATTATGATCGCTCATACCCTGGGAAATCCCTTTAATTTAGAAGCGGTGATGGCTTTTGCCGAAAAACATGACCTCTGGGTAGTCGAGGATAACTGTGATGCGGTGGGAAGTCTCTATAAAGGGCAAAAAACCGGCACCTTTGGGCATTTAGCAACGGTTAGCTTTTATCCTGCCCATCACATGACTATGGGAGAAGGGGGCGCGGTTTTAACCAGTGATACTCGCTTGAAAAAGATTGTCGAGTCATTCCGTGACTGGGGCAGAGATTGTTGGTGTCCTCCGGGTGTAGATAATACCTGTAATAAGCGCTTTGGTTGGCAGTTAGGAGATTTACCCTTTGGTTATGACCATAAGTACACCTATTCTCATGTGGGTTATAACCTGAAGATGACCGATATGCAAGCCGCCGTCGGGGTAGCGCAACTGGATAAATTGCCAGGATTTATCAAAAAGCGCCTGGAAAATTTCGACTTTTTGCATCAAAAGTTACAGGAGCTTCAAGATGTTTTAATTCTGCCTGAAGCCAGCCCGGATTCTGAACCGAGTTGGTTCGGGTTTCCGATTTTTGTTAAGGAAAATGCACCTTTTAGCCGCAATGATTTGGTTAAGCATTTGGAGGAAAAACGCATCGGCACAAGGCTATTATTTGGAGGAAATTTATTGCGACAGCCTCTTTATAAGGGGTTAAATTATCGAGTTGTTGGGGATTTAAGCAATGCCGATAAAATCATGAGTAGTGTTTTTTGGCTGGGCATTTATCCCGGATTAACGGGGGAAATGTTAGAATATGTTGTCTTGACGCTAAAAAATTTCTGTCAAGGGTGATTAAGGGAAAACCGACTTTTTTTAAGTATTCTTGGCTTTTCTTAATGAAAAAGAGATAAACATGACACCATCTGCTATTGATTTACCGACAAAATCAACGATAATCACCTGGGAAAAACTGCCAGATGATTTTATTCTACCTGACGAACCTGTGGACAACAACTTGCAGCCCCTATTAGCAGCCGCTTTACGAGAATCGTTAGAATTAGCAGGACTAATTCTAGAATCGATGCTAATTGCCTCTAATTTTGGCTTGTGTGCTACCGTTAAAACTCAAACTGTTGTCAAAGCACCTGATTGGGTTTATATTCCCTCGGTAAAACCGATTCCCATCGGAAAAATTCGGCGCAGTTATACTCCCCATCTTGAAGGAGAAATTCCTACCATCGTCCTAGAGTTTATCTCGGAAACCGAAGGGGGTGAATATTCCATCAACCCTCACTATCCCTATGGAAAATGGTATTTTTACGAGCAAATCTTACAAGTACCTGTCTATGGAATTTTTCAGCCAAAAACCGGAGAATTAGATGTTTATTGTTTAGTGGCAGGAAAGTATGAGCAGCAGTTGCCAGATGAGAATAATCGTTACTGGATAAAAGAACTTAACTTGTTTATCGGTATCTGGCAAGGAACCAAAGCTGAATTTACTACTAATTGGTTGCGCTGGTGGGATAAGTCGGGAAATTTGCTATTATGGGGCAGTGAGTTAGTAGAGCAAGAAAGGCAACGAGCCGAGCAAGAGCGTCAACGAGCCGAACAGGAAAAGCAACGAGCCGAACGCTTGGCAGCAAAATTAAGAGCGCTAGGAGTTGAAGTTGATGATAGTGTATGAACTAATTGCAGGCATTGTCCACCTACAGGTCTATTTTATAATTAATTTAATGCACCTACTTAGTTGCGGGCAGTTTATGAGAGCTTATTAAATATTAGGAAGGACTGTTGACGACAATGACACCATCTGCTATTGATTTACCAACAAAATCAACGATAATCACCTGGGAAAAACTGCCCGATGATTTTATTCTACCTGACGAACCTGTGGACAATAACCTGCAACCCCTATTAGCAGCCGCTTTACGGGAATCCCTAGAATTAGCAGGACTAATTCTAGAATCGATGCTAATTGCTTCTAATTTTGGCTTATGTGCTACCGTTAAAACTCAAACTGTTGTCAAAGCACCTGATTGGGTTTATATTCCCTCGGTAAAACCGATTCCTAGCGGAAAAATTCGGCGCAGTTATACTCCCCATCTTGAAGGAGAAATTCCAGCTATTGTCCTAGA
>NZ_JASJFB010000803.1:0-11818 GCF_030065455.1 Microcystis sp. M53602_WE12
AACCCTTATAGAGACAGACATTACCGCGATTTTTGTCAATTGTTTGCGATCTAGAGCGAACTAATCAATTAAATCTCTTGCCAGATAAGGATTTAGTCGATTTATGCCCCCATATCGAACCATACCAAGTCCCGAAGAGCCCAATATCGAGATGATAACAGTCATTTAAAAGACCAAATTGTTGAAATATCTGCCACTAATGTTGACCTGCAAAAAGAATTAGATTCTTTAACTTCAGAAATGCGGAATTTAACTGAAGAAAAAGCCAAAATTACGGCGGAGCGAGAGAAAGTTATTGCTGAATTAAAGCAGATCGAAATGGAAGTAAAAGTGGCAGCCCATAATGTCCGTAGTACCAAGTCTGTATATGGAAAGCTAACTATTTTATGGACTTTAGTGAAATCTCTATTTCTCGATGATAACTGGGAAGATTTTGGTTCGATAGATAATAACTTGCCCTCCGATCCTGACCGGCCACAAATGGGGAGTGGTCAGTCAAATATCAACAAATCTTTGCTAGATAAATAAATCAGTTAAGGAGTAAAATCAATCATGTCTAGAATCAGTAAATTAATTGCTAACCTAGAAGATTTGCACCAGCAGGATCTAAAAAATGCCGCCCAAGTTTACGGAATTACGGCCACGTTGACTGTCCGCTTGCAAGAAGTTTTAAATAGTTTAAGCGAGCAAAATTTGAATATTGCCCATAAGTCTTTGCCTGAAGGAAATTTAACTAAAGATGATATTATCTCCCTTTACGGTAACTATAATAATGCCTATAAAGCCTATAAAGAAGCCTACAATATTAAATGCTCAAAGGGATGGGAGGCATTTTTGCAAGCGATTCATGGTTTAAAACCTCCCGGTCTTTCTCTTAGTTTAGAGCAGCGCGTCGAACAGTTAGAGAAAACGGTAAAAACCTTAGTGGAAATTCTCCTCGATAAAACTTAACTCCAACTGAACTTAATCCGCGGGACTGTCTTTTTGGATTAATACCTCACCAGCGATTAAACGTTGGGCTGCCAACAGCAACACATCCTCAATATAGGGCTTGACAAAATAACCTTTTGCCCCTTTAGCTGCGGCGAGATGCTGCATTTTTTGCGACCCTCGCGAGGTAATCATCGCTACTGGTATCCCTTGAAGTTGTTCATCCTCTTGCAGACGAGAGAGCAATTCTAACCCATTCAGGCGAGGCATTTCGAGATCGCAGAGAATCAGATCACAAGCTAATCCAGCCCGTAATTTTTCCCATGCTTCTAAACCGTCTCGGGCCTTTTCAATGCGATAACCAGCTTTAACCAAAGAAATCGCTAACATTTCCCGCGCCGTTACCGAATCATCGACAATCAAGACCCGAGGAGTCGATTGTGCAAAGAAATTAGCGGGATTACTGTCAATAATCGTTGTATCGGGGGATCAAGACGGGTTAGGAGTCGCTTTAATACTATTAGCTAGTAACACTTCCCCCGCAATCATTCTTTCAGCTGCCGAGAGTAAATCTCTTTCCGTGTAGGGCTTGGTAAAATAACCACTAGCCCCTAATGTCGCCGCCACCTGACGATGACGTTCCGCTCCTCGGGAAGTCAATAAAGCGACGGGAATCGAGGCTAATTGGGGGTCTTTTTGCAAATTATAGAGTAATTCTAGGCCATTCATGCGGGGCATCTCGATATCGCAGAAAACGATATCACAGGGCAAACCGCCGCGTAATTTTTCCCAAGCTTCTTGACCATCCCGGGCCTGTTCCACACGATAACCAGCTTTACTAAAGCTTAAAGAGAGCAATTCCCGGACAGTAATCGAATCATCGACAATCAGAACCATAGCCCCCGATTTTTGCCTAGTTTTCACCGCTACGGGGGGGAGAGGTTGGCGCCAAGGACCACCGTTATCGGTACGCAGACGACCCCTGGCGATGTCGATTAACTCTAACACATCGCCGATCGGCATCACCGTACCATCGCCCAAAACCGTCGCCCCAGCAATCCCAGCCGTTTTCGGAATCGGTCCTTCGATCTGTTTGATGACGATTTCCAGTTCACCGATCACTTGATCCACCTGTACTGCGAGGAGATTATTACCACCGCGCAGGATCACGATCGAAAAAGAGTCTTGCTCCTGTTTGCCAGTATAAAAACTACCGCGACTTAGTTGCCGATTGTAGGAAAGCAATTCGCTCAAGGGTTGGAAGGGTAGTAAAGTATTTTGCCAGACAACGCAGCGCCGTCCCTCCCTATCCATTTGGATATCGCTGGACCGGAAATCCTTCATATCTTCCACTCCGTCCATGGAGAACCCGATGCGCGCATGATTACTAACACAACAGAGGGCCTTACAGATACTCAGGGTTAGGGGTGAACGGATGGTAAAAGTGCTTCCTTTGCCCAGTACCGAGTCAATAGTAACGGTCCCGCGCACATCGATTAAACTGGTCTGCACCACATCTAAACCCACCCCACGACCAGCAAAATCATCGGCCTGATCTTTGGTACTAAAACCGGGGTGAAAGAGGAGTTTATAGACTTCTTGGGGACTGAGGTGTTCAGCTTCCTGATCGCCGATCAGGCCTTTTTCGATCGCCTTGCGTTTCACCTGATCAGCATCAATACCGGCCCCATCATCACCAACGGTGATCACGGTTTGATTCCCCTGTAGGAATGCCCGGACAGAGATGGTCCCGAGGGCAGGTTTCCCTTTGGCCATGCGTTCTTGGGGTGATTCAATGCCGTGGGTGATCGCATTGTTGACCAGATGGGTCATGGGACTATTGAGATGTTCGAGGATCATCTTATCGATGAGAACATCACCCCCTTCCACTTTTAATTTGGCTTGTTTATCGAGTTTCAGGGAAATATCGCGAATTGCCCGGGGTAGGCGTTCGGCGGCTTGACTAAAGGGAACCATGCGCGATTTGGTCATCCCTTCCTGTAGTTGGGTGGTGGCCTGTCGCAGACTGCGCGTCACCTGATCGGTTTCATCGACGACAAATTGAAGATCAGAGGCCGATTCTCGCACTCGTACGATCAATTCGATCATCTCTTGGGATAATAAATGGAAATCGGTAAAACGGTCGATCTCTAGGGCATCTAGTTCGCCGGCCATGGCCGAATCCCCCTGATTTTCTCCCTGAACTCTACCGTAACCGATGGCACCACCGGAATTGCGACTAGCCAGTAAAGCCCCTTCTAGGAGGCTTCTTTCATAGAGATCCTGCATCCGACTGCCCACATCACCCAGATGTTGGACGCAGGTTAGCAAATTATCTAAAAAGAGACGCAGGCGATCCTGTTCCTCTTCAAGGCGATTGCGTTTAACCACCAGTTCCCCGATCAGATTGCTGAGGTTATCCAATTGTTTGATCGGCACCCGCATCGTCTGTTCAAAAGCTTTACTGACAAGGGGACGCAGGTTTTTTGACCCGACCGGTGAACTGAAACTGGCCGCCGGATTTGCTGCCATCACCTGATTGGTTTCTTCGAGGAGTTTTTCTAAATCCCTGAATTCATCCTCTGGGAGGCTTTCTGGCGCAATTTCCAGTGATTCTAACCCTTGCAGAGGTTCCGCCGCCGCCACCGGGTCCACTGCTGGGGATTCCCAGAGGAAGGCCTCTAGGGATTCAAAGATGTCTGGTAGTGGCGGTTGCGCCGGTGGCGTGGGTTTTTCCAGAAAAGCTTCTAAGTCTTCGAGGCTGTCGTAAAAATTGGGGTTGCCGATGGCTATAATTGCTTCTGAGTCCAAGACCACCGCATTTTCTAGCAGCAGAGATTCGAGATCATCCCCATCTTCCGGTTCTAACTTGGGAGCCGGTCCGGGGGTAGAATAAAGATCATTAGTGGCGGATTCTTCCCAATTGATACTATCGCCAAAAAGTTCCTCTAGAGCCTCGTCACCGTCGGCGTCTTTGTCTTCTAAACTCTCTAACAGCTGTTCGAGATCCTCGTTAAAGAGATGATCCGAGTCGGGTTTCATCATGATTTGCTTCCTGCCAAGTCTTCCTTTTTGGTCAACCAATACGCTCTCTCTAGCTTCAGATTACCCAGAATTTTACTCGATAACTCTATCCACTAGCAATTTTTTTATGGCTAATCAAACTCTTGGACTCGATCAACAATTTTACTCCTATTATCAATCTATCTGTCTGCGAGAATCTCCGATTTTAGCTCAATTACGTCAAGAAACTGCCTCTCAACCCCTGGCAGTCATGCAGATTGCCCCCGAACAAGGTCAGTTTATGGCTTTTTTGGTACAGGCGATCGGGGCGAAAAAAACCCTAGAAATAGGGGTTTTTACCGGTTATAGTTCTCTAGTGGTAGCCTTAGCTTTACCCCCAGAAGGCAAGCTGATCGCCTGTGATCTAAGGGAAGAATATACCAGTATAGCCCGCCGTTATTGGCAGCAGGCCGGTGTCGCCGATAAAATCGATTTAAGAATTGCCCCGGCCCTGGAGACTTTAGATCAATTAATCGCCGGGGGAGAAAGTAATAGTTTTGATTTTGTCTTTATCGATGCCGATAAAAGTAATTATGATCCCTACTACGAACGGGCGTTACAATTGGTCAGAAGCGGCGGAATTATCGCCATCGATAATGTTTTTTGGTCGGGACGAGTAGCGGCGGCCGATAGCACCGATAATCGCACCAAAATTATCCGTTCACTTAATGCCAAAATTCAGCAGGATCAACGGGTCAATATCAGTATTATTCCTATTGGTGATGGTTTGACCCTGGCAATGAAAAAGTGAAGAAGTCGATTTTTGTTGTCTAAATTTAGTTACCAGTCGCCAACCACCCAGGACAACGCTAGATCTCTTAAGACAGTTGACCAAAAATTATGGCTGAGAACGACAGCACTAAATTATCAGTTCAACGGAGAGGGTGGGATTTGAACCCACGTTAGGTGTTACCCTAAAGCAGATTTCGAGTCTGCCGCATTCAACCACTCTGCCACCTCTCCACAGGGTTTGAGTCTGGATTATCATTTTAACAGATTACTTGTCCTCGGATTGATTTTTTTTGATCGACCTCTTGCATAATCTATTTTTGAGGGTTTAAAAACGTCAAAAATAAGGATTAAGTGGCATAAACTATCTAAATATAGCGTTTCCTAAGCTAGTGAGGTACACCTGTTTTTCTTCCCCTTTGCCTTTTGCCTCTTGCCTTTTGCCTAAAACCCAGAACTTTTGTACCTCAGCAGACTGAAAAACGCTATAGACTATTTAATCGATTATTATTCATTATTGATTCTCCTGACTACTGACGACCGACTCCTCAGCAACCATAACAATTTTTGATTTTTACCGGAGGTCTGATGAATCAAGCTCCTTTTCTTCCAGTTAACCATCCCCAGCCTAACTTTCTCCACTGGTTAGGGAGTCTCTGGAAATTTTCCCGTCCCCATACGATTATCGGCACTTCTTTAAGTGTTTTAAGTCTGTATTTAATTGCTTTGGGCAATATTAGCGATTTTTTTAGCCATTGGCCAGTTTTATTGCTCACTTGGGTCGCTTGTCTTGCGGGTAATGTCTATATCGTCGGTTTAAATCAGTTGGAAGACATCGACATCGATAAAATCAATAAACCCCATCTTCCCCTAGCCAAGGGCGAATTTTCTCGGTTAACAGGACGGTTAATCGTGGTTTTAAGCGGTATTTTAGCAATTATACTGGCTTTTATCGGTGGTTTTTGGCTGTTAATCACCGTGGGGATTAGTTTACTCATCGGTACTGCCTATTCCTTGCCACCAGTGCGTTTAAAACGCTTTCCCCTCTGGTCCGCCTTCTGTATTTTTACCGTCCGGGGTGTCATCGTCAATTTAGGTCTTTTTCGCCACTACAACACAGTTATCAATCAAAATCAGTCTATCTATCCCTCGGTCTGGGTTTTAACAGCTTTTGTTCTCGTTTTCACCGTTGCGATCGCTATTTTCAAGGATGTTCCTGACCTAGAAGGCGATCGCATTTACCAAATTACCACTTTTACCCTGCTTCTCGGTCCTCAAAAAATCTTAACAATTTCCCTATTGACAATTTCTCTATGTTATGGGGGGATGATTGCCGTCGGTCTCTTGGGGATAACGGGAATTAATTCTCCTCTGGCCATTGTCGCCCATCTGCTCCTACTTGTTCTTCTTTGGTGGCGTAGTCGCGGAGTAAATTTAGAAGATAAAAGCGAAATCAGCCAATTCTACCAATTTATTTGGAAATTATTCTTCCTAGAATACCTGATATTTCCCCTCGCTTGTTTAATATGAAAATATCTCCTTTTTTAGCGGCCATTCCCTTACTTTTGCTAGGTGGTACAAGCGCACCAAGTCAAGAAACCATCGATCCGCAACTATTAACCGGCAACCTTCGTTTAACCCTGAAAAATGGTGTTTGGAAACTGTGGCAAGATCAACCCGTTTATCAAAATCTGACCCTAGATTTAAGCTGTGATCACGCTGTTTGTCAGCCGTCGGTGTGGGGATACGCGCTCAAATTCAATAAAGAAGTGGATCACCAAGGTACGGTAAAAGCGATTAAATTAGACAATGCTTGGCGATTACAGGTGAAAATGAACATTCAAACTCACCCTTGGCAAGGGGAAGTCAGGGAAGCTATCTATAATATCGAAATTGTCCCCTACCAAGACCAACTTATCGGCAGTTATCAAGGCACTTTAGGGGGAAGAAGACTACAAAACCAAGTTAATGGCACAATTTCCCCTTTATGGCCTAATCCTGTCCCTAATCATCAACCCCTACAAGCGCGAGAACATCCCCGTTTAATCTTTCGCAAGTCAGAATTAACTAATCTCAGAGAAAAAGCGAAAACTCCCATCGGTAAAACTATTATCGCCCAATTAAACAACAGTTTACAAGAAAAAATTTATTACGATGGTTATGTTCCTAATGGTGGTTATCATGCCACAGGTCATTGTTTTTTAGCAATTTTAAATCAAGATAGAAAATCAGCAGAAATCGCCTGGGAAATTATCGAAAAAACCCGTAAAAATCGGGGAAGGAGAGTCTTAGAACAAGCACCAATTGTCGCAGGAGTTGCTCTCGCTTACGATCTTTGTTATGATTTTTGGGGAGAAAAGCGCCAACGGGAAATTACTCGCTGGTTATCCAGTGAAAGTAAAAAACTTCTCAAAGGTGGTTCACCCAAAGATGGATGGAATGGAGAGGCAGTTAGTAACTGGAATGCGCGGGCCAGAGGTGCGGCAGGATTAGCTAGTTTAGCGATTCTCAAGGAAGATTTACCGCCCGATTCTCTCTATTCTCCCTCTGCACAGGTGGAAATGGCCAAACGTCACCTAGAACGCTATTTTACCACAGCTATCGGCGATCGAGGATTTGGCACAGAAGGAGATTTATACACCACCGAACCCATGGTTCTCGCTGTTTTTCCCTTTTTGCAAGGGTATCGAAATAGTCTCGGATTAGACTTAGTAACTGGTTCCTCGGCAGCCCAATTGATCCCCCATTATTTAACCAGAATTGTCCCTAAAAATGGTCAATTATTGATTCCTGCTTATGGCAGACATCAGATGTTTGTAGGAGTGTCTTTATTAACTATCGGATTGGGAATTACCGATAAATCATGGCTGCCAGCGCTAAAATGGCGATTACAAGGACAGGAAAAACAACTTTTTCACCCCCATTATCCCCATATTGCCCCTTTTCTTCTCGCTGCTTATCCATCTAATCTTATTCCCGAAAATCCCGAACGCCAACTTTCCAGGGTTTTAGTTGATCAACAAAAGGGATTTTATGCTTTTCGTAATCGCTGGCAAAATGAAGAGGATTTTGTCGCTAGTATCTATCTTAAACAGCAACCTTTTGTGGGAGGATGGTCTTTTCCCGATGTCGCTAGTGTGAGAATTTGGGGATTAGGAGGACATTGGGCGAGTTTTGAGAGATCAAAAGGCGACTGGAACTCAGAAAATACCGTTATTTTCCCGAAAACACCGCCTTGGACCCAGGCAAAACCGATGACTTTTCAATCTAGTCCCGATGGTTCGGGAGTAATTACGTTAAAAACTGATAAAATTAGGGTTAAAGGGGCTGAACCACCCGCAGGAGTTGCTCTAGTTCGCTCTTTCGCCGTCGATTACAGTCTGTCCTCCGGTTCCCCCGGATTATTCGTCTTGATGGATAAATTATTAGGTAAAGTCGAGCAACCAGAATTTATTAATAAAACTTGGGTGATGAATACCCAGGGAAATGTTACTCTCGGAAAAAATAGTTTTACTATCACTCAAAATCGGGCAAATATGCAGGGAACTTTTATAACTCCCGTGACTTTAAAAGTCGAGAAAACTAATACAGGTGAGCGCATTTTAGCCACGGGTAGCGAGGAATTTTTTCTGGTGATGACCGTACAGAAAAGTCGTCCCCCAGCAGTTAAAATTATCGGCAAGGGATTAGATGCGATCGTGCAAATTGGCTCCCAGGAAATCTCAATTATCGACGGTGCAGTTAGATTAAAAGAGATGAATTTTCAAGAGCCATAAAAATTAGCAAGTGACCAAAGAAAAGTTAACAGTTGTCCAGGGGCATTTGTAAAGATGAAGACTATTTGAGCAATTATTGATGATATAATCAAGGTGGCTGACCAAAATAGCCCCTAAATTTAGAACTATCTAAATTGCATCTATAATTTCCGCCTAACTAAACTATGACTAAATATCATCAAATCACCGTTCACAATCGTCAGACGGGCGAAAAATTTGTCACCACCGTTCCAGGGGATAACTATATACTGCACAGTCTGGAAAAACAGAGTCATCAATTACCCTTTTCCTGTCGCAATGGAGCTTGTACCAGCTGTGCGGTCAGGGTATTATCGGGAGATATCCATCAACCAGAAGCGATTGGACTATCGCCGGAATTAAAAGCCAGAGGTTATGCTTTACTTTGTGTCAGTTATGCCCGTAGCGATATGGAAGTAGCCACCCAAGACGAGGATGAAGTGTATGAATTACAATTCGGTCGCTTTTTTGCCCGTGGGAAAGTGCGTTTTGGTTTACCCTTAGATGAAGAATAGATTAGGGATTAATCGTGCCAGATACCAGCAGCCAATTAGAAAAATACCTAGACATTGCCAGCGAAGCCGCCCTAGCAGCGGGAACAATTATCCTCGATAATTGGGGTAAAATCGAGACAATAGAAGAAAAAGGGCGATCGGGCGATTTAGTGACGGAAATAGATCGTCGAGCAGAAACAGAAATTCTCAAAATTATTGGCCGTCACTTTCCCAAACACGGGATTTTAGCGGAAGAATCGGGAAAACTGCAAGGGAGGGACAGCGAGTATCTCTGGGCGATCGATCCTCTCGATGGAACCACCAACTATGCCCACGGTTATCCCGTATCCGTCGTCTCCATCGGACTACTGATCGCAGGGATAGCAAAAGTGGGAGTCATCTATAACCCCTTTAGAAAGGAACTATTTCGGGCAGCCCGGGGTTTAGGATCCACCCTGAACCGTCGTCCTATCCATGTCTCCCGGACGAGTGAACTAGAAAAAAGTTTACTGGTGACGGGCTTTGCCTATGATCGTTGTCAAACCCCCGATAATAATTATGCCGAATTCTGTTATCTGACCCATCTGACCCAAGGGGTACGCCGCAGCGGTTCCGCTGCCAAAGACTTAACCGATGTGGCCTGTGGGCGCTTAGATGGTTATTGGGAACGAGGGATTAATCCCTGGGATCTGGCCGCGGGAATTATTCTGATCGAAGAAGCTGGCGGTAAAATTAGCGCCTACGATGAGAGTCCTTTTCTGATGGAAACGGGGCGAATTCTGGCCACTAACGGACACATTCACACCCCCTTAAGCCAGGCTCTGCAAAAAGCCGCCTCTTGGAGTTTTCAGTTTTAATGGGATTATCATTTTAGAGTAGGGTCTGCTGTATGCCTTTTCCGATTTCCCAGGGATTATTTCAATTTGATTTAATCGATCACTTCGCTGTTTTAGGAGTCTCGATCGATGCCGAACATGAGGAGATTCGCGAGCGTTACTTAAAAATCGCCTATAAACTTCACCCCGATACCTGTCGCCTTTACACCCCCGCCGAAAGGGAACAGGCTCATCAGTTACTCGCCAAATTAGTTAACCCAGCCTACGAACATCTAGGCCGCGACCTATCTCGGGAAGAATTCCGCCTTGTTTTAACACAAATGGGTAAGGCAATGGCGCGAGATTCGGGTAAAATCACCATCAATAGCGAACCAGCTAGAAAACTAGCCCAGTCCACCGCTAACTATGAATTAGCCTATCAAAAAATCCTGCAATCTTTGGCGATCGATCAATATACCGCCCTGGAAAATACCTATCAGAAAATCGCCCAACTCAGTGAACTCAATCTGGTTTATCTGATGCTAACCGAAGGTCAGGGCAACAAGAAAACTACCCCGAAAGTCTTTATCTCCCAAGGCAATCCTCGCCAGTCCGAGTTAGTGGTCGCGGCTACCACCACGGCAGCCCCAGCTAAAGCCAAGGAATCGCCCTTAGAAGCCTATATTCGCCGCGCCCAAGCCTCTCTTGACCAAAATAACCCCGCCCAAGCTTTGCGAGAATTGCGCGATGCCCTACGGGAAGAACCAGATAATAGCATCTGTCACGCCCTGCTCGGTTTAGCCTATCTGCGACAAAATCAACTCTCCATGGCCCGGGTTCATATCAATCGCGCTTGGCAAGCCCGCCCCAAAGATGCGACGGTGATTAGGTGCAAACGGGAACTGGATAAAGTAGTTAATCCTAATACTGAAATGGAAGACCAGAAGGGACAAAAAAAGGAAGGGAATACTAAGGGCGGTTTTTGGTCCCTATTTGGTGGTAAAAAGAATAACTAGCTCAAACCATAACGGTATAAGCTTGATACCAAATCGTCATTTTAACCCGCCTGTTACCCCACGCAGGTAACAGGAGAAAAGAAACGATCAGCCCGAGACTCAAGCTCAAACTAGACAGACAAAACAGCTTACCCTGATCAGTAAGTGGGTGGGTGGAATTAAATATAAGATGAACGTAGGTTGGGTTGAAGCATGAAACCCAACGCCCGCATAGTTTACGCTACCGCTAACCCATCCTACAAATAATTGTGCCTCCCTACTTAGGGTTTGCTGAAAAAGTCGCTCAAAGAATTATGCTATTGAGTGCCAATAATTTGTCGCCCAAGTGATAAGTTTTACTTGAGTAAAACTTATCACTTTTAACATAATTTTTATTAAAGCGTTGCCGACATCTTAGTTCTTTTGTTCGCCCAGAAATCAAGAAAAACAAAAAAAGCCCAAAAAACTGCCGAAGCAGTCGGGAAAGATTGACAACCAAAAAGGTAATAGCAATGGACGTTTCTGAAGTTTCAGGTAGTTTTGTCATGCACAGATTTAAACCAAATCTTCTCTTAGCTTGTCCGAATTTCCCTTCTATTGCATTGCGAAAACTCTCGTCCTCTTGTGCTTGTTTTTTTAGTCCAGCGCTTCGATTCTTCGGTGGTCTTCCCAAGGGTAATCCACTTAATCTTATCCCTCTTTCCTTGCACCATGCCAAGTTTTCTCTGGTTCGATAAATTTTATCGACATGAACGGATTGCTGGCTAACAACCATAAGTCTCTTTAAAGTTTTCTACTTGCGCTTTCAAATCTTGAGATTCATTAAAGTTTTCCCAAGACAACCGGTGTAAAAATACGGCTCTTCGGTTTGTGTTATGCAATGGACGGGGGTTATAAGGGATGGAACCCTTACATAGAAAGGCATTTAGCGATTTTTGTCAATTGTTTTTGCTCTAGAGCAAACTAATCAATTAAGTCTCTTACCAGATAAGGATTTA
>NZ_JASJFB010000454.1:0-2265 GCF_030065455.1 Microcystis sp. M53602_WE12
ATGGCTTTTAAATGTTGATCTAGTTGTTCTTTTTGGTCTGTATTCATGATTCTACCGTTTAATTGTTTCTCTTTATTTTGCCTTAGCTAACGTTTTTAGTCTCTAAGCATTTATACTTATGGCAAAATTGGGATGCTCCCGGCACAGGTGATGTGGCAAAATGTTTTAAGGGAAGGTAATCTGGAAGAAGTTAAGCAATGGCAAGCAGAATTAGAAGCGGTTTTAGACGCAGAAGCGCGACGACAACAAAGAAAAGGTGATCTGGCAGCTGTAGAATATTTTCGCTATCATCTACAGGAAATTGTTCCCAAGTCAATTAATAATTTATTAGCTTTATTCGACTTAGCTTTAGATTTAGAAATATTTGATCCTGAAGAACTACTTAATTATCCTATTCAAGACAATCTCAGATCTAATCCCGATCGAGAATTGCTTTTAAATGTAGTTCTCAAAAGTCTTTTATATCCCCATGAATTAACTTTAGATTTAGCTCAAGCAAGTTTACCCTACCTGGAGGAATTAGCCGATAGTTTTATCCCGCAAGCTTTTCAGATAGCAGCACGAGTCACCAACGAGCAACAAAGTCCCACTTTTGGAGTGGAAATTATTAAACTTTGTCTGCAATTAAGACCAAATGATCTGAGTCTTTTGGAACAATTGGTTAACCTCTATATTTTAGCAGAAGACTTTGATAATTCTTTGATAACTGCCTATCAGTTGCGAGAAATTTGTCTAACTCCAACCCTAAAGTTATACAGTAATTATCTGATTTTGTTAATACTTTTGCGCTGGGGAGTTTGGCAAGAAATTGATCATATTTATCAAGAATATCATGATTTATTACAGGAATTAACCCGTCAGAAAAATATCACTTTAGAACCGATTATTAAAACTAGCTTTCTCAATGTTTCTAGTCCCCTACCCTACCTAGGCGATCGAGCCTTAGCCAATCGACAATTAACTAATCGCATCGCCGAAATTTTTCTTGATAATAATAGTTTAAAAACTCCTTTTATTACTATCAAAAAAGCTCAAAAAAAACTGACGATTGGTTATCTTGCCAGTACCTTAAAACATCATTCTGTCGGTTGGTTAAGTCGTTGGTTAATTCACCATCATGATCGAGAAAAATTGCAAATAGCCATCTATACTATTAACCAAGAAGAAGATGAAATTACCCGTCAATGGTTCCGGGATAGCCGAGATATTATCCGTCATTTTCCCTACGCTCAAAATCCCCTAGAAGTTGCCCAACAAATTCAACAGGATCAGATAGATATTCTAGTAGATTTAGACAGTTTAACCCATAATATTACCAATCAGATCATGGCACTGAAACCCGCAGCAAAACAAGTGACTTGGTTAGGTTGGGATGCTTCTGGATTAGCAACTATTGATTATTATATCGCCGATCCCTACGTTTTACCCCAGCAAGCGGAGGAATATTATCGAGAAAAAATCTATCGTTTACCAGAGACATATTTAGCAGTGGATGGTTTTGAAATCGGCACTCCCAATCTCCGTCGAGAAGATTTAGAAATTCCCCCCGATGCTACCATCTATTTTTCCGTACAAAGTGGCATGAAACGTCATCCTGATACCATTAAACTTCAGATGAAAATTCTCGCACAAGTCCCTAATAGTTATTTTCTGATTAAGGGAGTCGGTAAGACTGAAAAAATTCAAGAATTATTTACTGAAATAGCGATTCGGGAGGGAGTTAATCCCCAAAGATTGCGGTTTTTACCGAGAGATATCGATGAATATACCCATCGCGCTAATTTACAGATTGCCGATGTGGTGTTAGATACCTATCCCTACAATGGTGCTACCACCACCTTAGAAGTTTTATGGCAAGGAATCCCTTTAGTTACATTGGTAGGAGAACAATTTTCCGCCCGCAATAGTTATACTTTTATGATTAATGCTGGTATTGAAGCCGGAATTGGCTGGAATGAGGCAGAATATATCGACTGGGGAGTAAAATTAGGACTCGATCGCTCCCTTCGTCAAGACATCAGCCATCAACTGTTAGGAAATCGTGACACAGCCCCGCTCTGGCAAGGGAAAAAATTCGCTCAAAATATGGAAAATGCCTATTTAAAAATCTGGGAGGGAAGTTGATATTGACATCCTCGCCGCCCTAAAAGTGCGGCGATTCCTAAACCTCACGATTTAAGTTTCTGCTTCCACCACCGTCGCATACCACAGTTAAAAAACCATGTACTGTCTTACACAGAGTCCACAGACTTTCGCCCCATTTCA